>DASQNC010000041.1 GCA_035645145.1 Azospirillaceae bacterium
CGCACCGCGGTGTCAACCAGTCTTTTCCGCCGCGTGTTCCGTACCGGCTGGCGCCGGTCAAACCCAGATGGGGCGGCGGCCCGCCTTCGGCAAGACCACCTCGAAGAAAAGTCCGGACCGTGGTCCGCCCTCCTCTTCGCCAGCCCCCATCGGGACCGGCCGGTTACTTGGGAACCCCGCCGGTTTCCGTCAACACCGTCCGCGGAGTTTTTCGTCTCCGCTTCGCCGATGCTGCCGGGCCGCCGGGCCCGCCCCCGACCGTCTCCGGCCGGGGGACGCGGTATATGGGATCCCGCCCCCCGGGGGCAAGCCCTTTTTCTCCGCAACAAATGCGACACCCAACCCGGGCATCACCACGACGGCCGCCGTCCTCGCATACGGTCGCGGGAAGCCGCGGGGAGGATGCCGAGACGGCCAGCAGAACAACGCGGCCCCATACCGCGCAAATCCTGCTCGGTAGGCCTTACCCCGGTGGGATGCGCCGTCTCAAGAGGCTTGTATTCCGTCATATGACCAGAACCGAATGAACACCGGATGGTTGGTCAATCCACGGAGATTCCTAGCCCCAAGCCGGTCATGAAGGACATTCTGTTGGTGCCCTCGGTCATGCACGTGGTCAACCTGCGCCGCATGGCTGAAGGGCTCGCATCCGAAGGCAAGCGCCTGACGGCAGAGGCGGTGGCATGCCTGGCCGACGCGCGCGAGCTGGAAGCCATCCAGGACCTGGATCGATTGCGACCGGGATGGGACGATGCCATTCGGGTTCTCGACCGGCCCCGCGGGAACGGTCGCGTCCACGAAGGCGGCTGAACGACCGGGCTCCGCAATCATCTCGGCTCGGCCGACGTTGGACTCGGCGCGACCGAGACCGCGGTCGCGCAATGCCCGTTCGGTGGTCATCGGCCGCATCAGCCCATCCCGACGATCCAGGATCCACGGCCCAGGCCCTCCGTCTCCGGGCGTTGCAGGCATGGACGACAATCGGCCGTGCTGCGAACTCCAGGCCGGCGCTGGAAGACCCGCCGATCCGGGATTGGGCGGTTTTCCAGCCGGGTCAGATCGGCAAGTGCGCCATGCGGTGGCCCATCAATTGCGCTCCGTCAGCAGAATGAAGCTTCGGGTCCAGCCAGGCCGGGGTCGGCATGGGGCACAGGGGGCGGACCAATCCGGCCGCCAAGGGAACCCGACCCGCGCGCACCGGTGATGGCCGGCAGGGCACCAATCACAGGATCGAGTGGCAGATCCACCTCCACCAGGTGCCCAGCCATTCGGTCACGCCGATGCCAAGCGGCAGCAACTTGCCGCCCGTCTCCCGGTGCAGCGGCAGCACGGCGACCAGCCGCTCGCATCCAGGGAGCCCGATCCGATGCACGGTCAGCACCCACAACTCGCCGTGGGCAAAGGCGCGCCACCACGGCACCCGCCACGCCGGATGCTGGAACGGTGTGGTGTCGGGCACGCGCTGCCACAGATGGGCCGAGGCAGGAGCGAATTCCTCCAGCGCCGGCAGCGTTGTCGCCACCGCGGTCCACCAGCGGGCCCGCAAGCGCCATCTCCAACTCGCGCCGGCGCAACCCGGCGTGGTCCATCCCGGTCGCGCATTCGGCGGCGCGCATCGTGCCCCGTGCGCGGCGCGCCGTCGGCCAGGTGGGCGAGGAACGTGTCCGCGAAACGGTCCAGCCCGCCACCGGCCCCATGGTCTCGTCGTCGGGATGGGCGACAACGACCATCACATGGTCGCCGGATCCAGACGGCAACGCAGTCGGCAATTGGGCCAACACGCGGTCCCGGCCGGACGTTCGGTACCCAAGCCCGGCCATCGTCGGCCCCGGAACGGACGTGACGCGACCGCCCCTCCCGGCCGCCGCACCGCCCACGGCTTGCAGGACCACCCACCGCGGATCCAGTGGATTCAGTGCGTGTCACCGCCCCCAACGGGGACACCCCCTTGCACGGAGCGGCCCGCATACGAATGGCCATCCAGCCCCCGAGGCGGAACCGTATTCCCGACCACACCCGTCTGGATGGCCCAAAGAGCGGCCTGGGTCCGGTTCCTCACATTGATTTTCTTCATGATGTTCCGAAGGTGCAACTTCACCATGTCCTCCGAAACCGACAGCGAGTGGGCAATTTCCTTGTTCCTCCGCCCCTCCACGATCATCTGCAGAACGCAAACCTCTTGCGGGCGAAGGGCGCCGCGCACCTGACCGGCACCATCCGGTTCGTCCGGAATTGAATGGAGCCGAGGGGACGCCCCGTCAAAGGACGCCACCGTATCCAGGAATTCGGCCGGGAACACCGGCTCACCCGCACACACCAGGCGCAAGGCCAATCCCAGGGCAGTGGGGAACATTCTGCTTAGAATGTATCCGTCCACCCCGAACCGGACAGCGTCCAGGAACTCCTTCATGGAAAAGCGGTCGGCGGACACCACGACCTTTGCGTCCTGCTCGCACCAGAAGCGGCAAGCGGCTTCCATATCCCTGTAGGACGCAAAGTCGAACAGGACCAAGTCGGGCTTCATTCGGGCCAGGGCTTCCGTTTTCGACGCCCGAGTTTCGTCCGTACGCAATACGGTGAAACCCTCGTTGGTCAAAATGGCAGCAAGCGCCTCCATATCAAGCTGCGAGGCAACGTATAGAGCAACTTTTATAGGATAATTTTGTTTTATATGATGATTTTGCATAACCCTCTCCAAATTCAATGCACCTATAGAACGCTACACAATAATAACGCCCACAGCACAGGCGATTCGCTCAAACATTGCCGTGCATTTTGCTTGATATATACGAACAGATGCAAATTGCGGATGGGTTTCATTCATGCCTCCAGGGTGAATTGCCTGACCATATTGCTGACCGATTGAGTGTTAGAGCATCGGCGAAGGTCAAGATCCGATCCACCTCAAGCAACAGTATAGTCTCAACGGGATACGCAATCCGCGCAAATTACGTGGATGTCCCTGACCCGTGTAAGCTCAAATGATACCCAAGATGGTAGCCAGGAGGAAATATCTTAGTGCGACACCACCTCAAAATATAGTGTGCACGGCACTCGGCGTATAATCTCGGCCCGTGGCTGGAGATGGCGTCGCTTTTCCGTATACACACCTCCTCTTCAGGGTCAATCGAAAGCAAGTATGGAAACACAAGTCTTGCGAATGGCAAGAATTCTGAAAGTTGGAGTTAAACCATCTCTATTTGATCTAGGAAACCTCTGTTGGGACAGGCGAGCAGCAACCCTTTTAGGGAGTTCGCCGGTCCCACTCGCGCAGAAAACCCCAATCCACCGACTTCTCTGGGTGTGGCACTACGTATTATTGTACTCTTCTAATATCCTACGGGCGTTACCGCTCCGATATTCAATATCCACAGGGTGGCCCCCAACGGGTCGTTGAGCGGCACGCACGTCAGTGACAATCTCCCGACCGAGAAAAGTCAAAACTGACGGGATCACATCCCGACCATTAGCAATCCCAGGTTTCCACAAAAAATAAATATGATACCGAACCATATACACGACCAGACCACCAATAAATCGCCTGCGCCAAACGCAACCGATATGGAATATCATGATGAAAATTGCTTACAAATACATACAATATTTGCCAATCAGTAGCGCGGATATTTATTTATAAAGCCGCACACGTCCACCCTCCTCTTCAGATTTCCAGCTTTTGCAAACGGAAGTCGCAGCATCGTTTTTGGGCCGATTGCCATCATCCGAGGACATCGCCCCGGGTTGTGGGCAGTACCGACCACAGGATGCCGGAAAGCCGGACAGGTCAACAAGGGAGCGACCCGATGGACATTGGAGACTTCAATGCCAGGGCTTTTGACCAGACAGCCGGCTCGACAGGGCGGACAGACAAAGGGCGGACAGACAATTTGCGGATCGCAGTGGTTGGATGCGGCTATTGGGGCGCGAAGCATGTCCGGGTTTTGAGTGGACTGCGAAGTGTGCACGAGGTCTCGATCGTGGATCCAGACCCGCTCGCACGCGCCATGATCCGGTCCGCGTTTCCGGCTGCGCAGGCATTCACGGATTTGACCGCCGCGCTGCCGCACATTGATGCGGTGGTCGTGGCCACCCCACCGAGCACCCATTTCGACGTCGCCTCGATGGCGCTCAGGCACGGCAAGCACGTCCTTGTGGAAAAACCGTTGGCGACGTCGCTGGCGCAGGCGCAGCGCCTCGTGAACGAGGCCCGCAGCGCGGACCGGGTCCTGATGGTCGGGCATACCTTCCTGTTCGTTCCCGCTGTGCGCGAACTCAAGCGCCGTCTCGACCGCAATGAACTCGGCACCGTCCACTACATCCATTCCGCCCGGTTGAACCTTGGCCTCTACCGCCCGGACGTGAACGTGGTGTGGGATCTGGCTCCCCACGACATCACGATCATGAACTACCTGCTCGGATCCTTGCCGACGACGGTGAGCGCCTGGGGGGCGTCCCTGACCTGCAAGGATGTCGAGGACGTCGCCTACATCCGCCTCGACTACCGGCACCTGGGCATCTCCGGATACTGCCACCTGTCCTGGCTGGACCCGAGGAAGGCGCGAACGCTCACCGTCGTGGGCGGGCGGAAGATGGCGGTCTACGACGATCTGGCGGACGAGCGGCTGCGCATTTTCGACTGCGGCGTCAAAGGATCGGGCATGGACACGGCCCCCCACGAGCGGCCGCTCAGCTATCGGTACGGGGACATCGTCTCGCCGCACATCGTGGCACAGGAGCCGCTGGCACTGGAGGACCAGCACTTCATCGACTGCATCCGCGGGACCGCGGTTCCGGAAGCGCCCGGCAGCGACGGTGTTGCCATCGTCGCGATCCTCGAGGCGATCGACTGCTCGCTGAAGGCGAACACCGTCGTCGAGGTCCACTACCCGGACGAAGGGCGGCGGGCGGCCGAAGCCGTCCTGCACAGCCAGGCAATGGTGGGATGACACCGATGGCCATACCCTTCCTCGACCTGCGCGCGATGCACGACGAAATCCGGGACGAACTGAACGACGCCTGGGACCGGGTTGTCCGGACCGGCGCCTTCATTGGGGGCGAATTCGTCGAAAGGTTCGAGGCCGAGTGGTCCGCCTACTGCGGCACGGCGCACTGTGTCGGCCTGTCGGATGGCACGGCGGCCCTGGAATTGAGCCTGCGGGCGCTCGGCATCGGAGCGGGCGACGAGGTGATCGTTCCCGGCAATACGTTCATCGCCACGGCGGAGGCGGTGGCCAAGACCGGGGCGCGACCGGTCTTCATCGATGTCGATCCGTCCACCCACCTGATCACTGCGGACGGTGTCCGGAGCGCCGTCACACCGCGGACGGCCGCCGTGATCGTCGTCCATCTCTACGGCCAGCCGGCGGACATGGACGCCATCGCCCGGACGGCCCGCGCCGCCGGGATCGCCGTCGTCGAGGATGCCGCCCAGGCGCACGGTGCGCAATGGAACGGCAGACGGGCCGGCGCACTGTCCGATGCGGCGTGCTTCAGCTTCTATCCCGGCAAGAACCTGGGCGCGTTCGGGGATGCCGGGGCTGTCGTCACCAACGATCCCTCTTTGGCCGAACGCGTCCGCATGATGGGCAACCATGGACGCCCGCCGGGCAGGCCTGAAATCCACAACCTGGTCGGCGGCACAAACCGGCTCGACGGCCTTCAGGCGGCGGTTCTTTCGATCAAGCTGAAACGGCTGGACGGTTGGAATGCCCGGCGCGCACGGGCGGCGGCACGGTATGCGCAGGCTCTCGCCGGGCTTCCGGTGAGGCTCGTCACGACCGCCCCCGGTGCCGTGAGCAGCCACCACCTCGCCGTGATCGAGGCCGACCATCGCGACGAACTGCGGCGGCGTTTGGCCGACGAAGGCATCTCCACGGGCATCCACTATCCGGTGCCCTGCCATCATCAAGTGGCCTTCCGGACCACCGACGGGTCGGGGCGCGTCCCCAGCCTGCCGGTGGTGGAGAATCTGGCCCGCAGGATCCTGTCCTTGCCGATGTTCCCGCATCTCACTGCACGGCAGATCCGGCAGGTGGCCAACGCCATCGCACGCGCACTGGACGACACGCAAACGACGGCGGCCGGGACACGCAGGGCGGCCCGGATCGACGTCAATCCCGAACCGTCGGCAGCCACGCACGGGAGGGAGGCGAGATGACGTTGCCGGCGACGAAGCAGGCCCCCGCGCGGCGGGACGGGGACGCGGCGGTTCCGCAACGCCCGAGCTACGAAACCGCCAAAAGGATCCTGGACGTCGGCCTGACCCTTGTTCTGCTGATCCCGGGCCTTCCCGTCATGCTCGTCATCGCCATCCTGGTGCGGGCCACCAGTCCAGGCCCGGTGCTGTTCCGGCAGACCCGGATCGGGCGGCACGAGCGGCCCTTCACCATGCTCAAGTTCCGGACGATGCGCGTGGGCGGCGACGATGCCGCGCACCGCGAATACAACACCCGCGAATTGCAGGGGTGCCGGCCGGCCCAGGCGTTCGACGGCACCTTCAAGGTCGACGATCCCCGCACCACCCGCGTCGGCCGCGTCCTGCGGCGCTACAGCCTGGACGAACTACCCCAGTTGCTGAACGTCTTGCGGGGCGAGATGTCGCTCGTCGGCCCCCGCCCGTCGCTGCCCTGGGAAGTCGAACTTTACACCCTCGAGCAACGGCGCCGTCACGACTGCCTGCCGGGCATGACCGGGCTGTGGCAGGTCAGCGGGCGCAACCGGATCCCCATGCCCGAGATGCTGGCGCTCGATGTCGCCTACGCGCGCTCGCGCTCCTTGGCCCTGGACCTGTGGATCCTGGTCCGGACGCCCTACGCCGTGGTCTTCGGAAGCGACACACGTTGAGGAGCGCCCGCCCATGACGACACTCATGGTTGCCAGCACGGGCGGCCACCTCGCACAGCTTTTCAGGCTGGCGGACAGGCTCGACGGGCTGGATCGGGACCGTGTCTGGGTCAGCTTCGACTGCGAACAGGCCCGCACCCTGCTGAAGGGCGAGCGGACGGTGTTCATCCCCTACATCGCAGAGCGCAGCACCACGGGCGTTCTGCGCGCCGTCGGCCATGCCCATAGGATCGTCGGCCAAGCCGGACCGATCACGGCCGTGGTCAGCACGGGTTCCGCCATCGCACTGTCCTTCCTGCCCTATGCCGTGTGCCGGGGCCTGGAGGCCCACTACATCGAAAGCGCCGCCCGGGTCGACCAACCCTCCATGACGGGCCGCGTCCTCGAAAAGGTTCCGGGCGTGCGCCTGTACCGGCAGTATCCGCAGGCGGCCGGTGGCGCCTGGCGGTACGGCGGCTCGGTCTTCGACGGCTTCCGCGGCGTCCCCGCCACGTCCCAGGGCATCCGGCGCGCCGTCGTGACGGTCGGGACGGACAAGCCGTTCCGTCGGCTGGTCGAGGCCGCGGCCGCAATCCTGCCCGACGACGTCGAAGTGCTTTGGCAGACCGGCCATACGCCGCTGGACGGGCTGGACATCGACGCCCGCCCCTTCGTCCCGGCGGCGGAACTCGAACAGGCCATGCGGGACGCCGACGTCGTGATCGCCCATGCCGGGTGTGGCTCCGCGCTGTCCGCGCTCTCGGCCGGCAAGTACCCGGTTCTGGTGCCCCGCGCCCCCGACCACGGCGAGGTGGTGGACAGGCACCAGATCGAGATCGCGCGCTGGCTGGCGGAGTGCGGCCTCGCACTCACGTGCGAACCCGAGGAACTCGGCCCGGACAAGCTCGAGGCGGCAGCGTCCCGCGCCGTCCGGGGCCTTTCGGATCCCCCACCGTTCCAACTGTCGAGGCGCCAATGAACGCCCGCCTGATCGATGTCCGGCATGAAGGATTCCGGCCGGGGATGGCCGACCATCGGCTGGGCAGCCTGTTCTCCTCCCCGCCTTGGATCGAGGCCCTGGCCCGGACCTACGGCTTCACCATCTCCGCGTCCATCTCGCCGGGACGCGACGGAGGCAACGGCATCCTGTTCAGCCGGGTGTCCGACCTGCGGGGCGACCGGATCGTCTGCCTGCCCTTCTCCGACTATTGCGATCCCCTGGTCGAGGATGCGGAGACCTGGAACGAATTGGTGGCGCCGATCCTGTCGTTCGGCCTGCCGGTGACCTTCAGGTGCCTGCGCAACGAGCTCGCCGTGGAGGATCCGCGGCTTGCGACCGTCGGCCACGGCATGTGGCACGGCATCGACCTGACGCGGACCGAGGACGAGCTGTGGGCGGGCCTGTCCGGGTCGGCACGGCAGAATATCCGGAAGGCGCAGCGCGGCGGCGTGGTCGTGCGGGAGACCAGGAGCCTGGACGACATCCGGACCTTCCACCGGATGCACCTGCGTCTCCGCAAGTCGAAGTACCGGCTCCTTGCCCAACCCCTCGCCCTTTTCGAGAACCTGCACGACCTGTTCGCACCGGGCGAACGCATCACCGTCCTGCTTGCGGAGGTCGACGGCGAAGCGGTCGCCGGCATCCTGCTGCTCGAGTGGGGCGGAACGCTCTATTACAAGTTCAACGCCTCCACCGATCCGACCCTGTGCCCGAACGACCTGCTGGCCTGGGAAGGCATCAGGCTCGGCCGTCGGCGCGGTCTCCGCAGCCTGGACTTCGGGAACTCGGATTTCGTGCAACCCGGCCTGATCCGGTACAAACGCAAGTACGCGACCGAAGAGCGCCTGATCACGTTTCTGCGCTGGCGCCCGGACGGCTACGCGGATCCGCGCGGCGAGCAGGCCAGCCGGACGCTCGGCCGCCTCACCCAGCTCCTCACCGCTCCGGAAGTCCCCGACGACATTACGGGCGCCGGCGGCGAGGAACTCTACCGCTACTTCTGCTGAGACCGGGGCGCGGCGCCATGGCGGATCCGATGGGCATGGCAGGCGGCGGCCGCACCCCCCCCGAAGGGGGCGACGCGGCCGGGCGTGCCCACCCTCCGGCCGGCTCCGCCGGTGCGTCGGACGGGTCGGGAAATATGCTGACCGACTACCGGACGGTCGCAGTCTGGACGCTTGTCAGCCGGATCACCGGGTTCTGCCGCATCATCGTCATGGGCGCCGTGCTCGGTCCCACGTATTTCGCCAACATCTTCCAAACGACCGCGTACGTGCCGAACATCCTGTTCGGCGTGCTCGGGGGCTCGATGGTCGGCGCGGTCCTCGTCCCGCCCCTGGTCCGGTCCACCGACGAAGCGGTGTTCCGGCGCTTGGCGAACGGGTTCCTCGGGGCCATGCTTCCGATCCTGCTGGCGGCGGCCCTGCTGACGACCCTGCTCGCCACCCCCCTTCTGGCGCTGGCCACCGCCGCCGTGGACGATCCGCAGGTCCGGCACCAGCAGCAGCAGGCCGGATATGCGCTCCTGCTGTTTCTGCTGCCGCAACTGCCACTGTACGGCATCGCCGCCATCGGCATGGCCGTCCAGCAGGCCCGCGGCCGCTTCGCCATCGCCGCCGCCGCACCGGCGGCCGAGAACATCGCCAGCATCGCCGTCCTCGGGGTCTCGGCCCTGGTGTTCGGGGTGGGCCATGAGTTGCACGAGGTCGGCACCGGCCAGTTGATCCTCCTGGGAGCCGGCACGACGGCCGCGGTCGGCGTCCATGCCGCCGTCCAATTGTGGGGGGCATGGCGGGCCGGTGCGCCCCTGTTCCCTCGCGCGGGTTGGCAGGACGCCGAGGTTCGGGGCATCGTCCGTGTCGGGTTCGCATCCGGCGCCTACACCGCTTTGCAGAACCTGGTGTTCCTCATGCTCCTGGTGGCCGCGGGAAGCATCCCCGGCGGTGCCGTCGCGTTCCAATTCGGCTTCAATTTCGCGGCCCTGCCGGTGGCCCTGGTCGCGGTCCCGCTGGCGTCGGCCCAACTTCCCCGGCTGTCCCGCGCCATCGCCGGATCCCCGGCGGCGTTCCGGTCCCTTCTTGCCGAGAGCCTGGCCTTCGGCCGATTCCTCACCTTGCCTGCGGCCTTCCTGCTGGTCGCCCTGTCCGAACCCTTGGCCCGTGCGGTGACGTTCGGCGAAATGACGACCGATGCCGGTGTGGCGATCGTCGCCGCCGGCATCGGGGGGCTGGGCCTGGGTGTGTTCGGCGAGGCGTCGATGTCCCTTCTGTCATCCGCCGCCTATGCCCGCCGCAAGGTTGCCGCGCCCGTGTGGGCGATGGCCCTGCGCGCCGTCGTCGCCGCCGCTGGAACCGGTTTGGCCCTCGGCGTGATGGACGGCCCCTCCGTCCTTTGGACATTGGGGCTGGGCCAATCGGCCGGCAGCCTGCTGGCCGCCGCGTACCTGCACCGCACCTTGATGCGGTCCCGGCCCGCCAATCCACCGGAAGGCACCGCCCGGACTCGCGGGGGCACTCGTGCATTCCTGGGTGACATGGCGATTGCGGCCTTGTCCATGACGGCCGGTGGCGCGGTGGCGTTCTGGATCGGCAGCGCCCCTGGTGGCCAGGCCCAGGCCGCGGGAGGGGTCGTGGTCGGGGCGGCCATTGGCGGGGGCCTTTACCTCGCCATCCACTGGGTTCGCGGATCGCGGGAATTGGCATCCCTTGTGTCGATGATCCGGGGCGGTCCCAGTCATGCGGGCGGCACCGATGCGCGCAGTAAAGGCATACGGGCCGTGTTGGGACCCACGCCCGGCAGGGTACGGGCGGAGTAAGCGGGGCGGCCCGGTACGGCTTGGTCCTTGCCCGCCGGCGCCCGTCGAAGTGACCGCAGGAAGAGGAAGTCGCCGTGGTGTTCGCAGTGGTCGGATTCTTGGCTTTGGCGGCGTTCGTCGCCACCCTGCTGCGACCGCAGTTCGGGGCCTATCTCTGGCTGCTTGCGAACCCGCTCGTCGTCGGCATTGCGCGGGGTGACTATCTTCCCGTCCTGCGCCCCAACGAAGCGCTGCTGCTGCTGATCGTCGCCGCGCTCGCGACCCGGGCCGTGCTGCTCGAGCTCGCCGGTCACCCCCTCCGCATACGGTTCGACCAGATCGACCTGGTGCTCATCCTGCTGGCCGTGACCAGCTCGATCCTGCCGATGCTGATGCGGTACGGGCGCGGCTTGCCGGTTTCACAGGACGACATCCTCTACGCCTTCGTTCTGTGGAAATATTACGTCCTGTTCCGCGTGTTCCGGGGGACCGTCACCACGGTGGGCCAGGTTGCGACCTGCCTGTGGATCTCCCTGGCCTCCGGCCTCGTGGTGGCGCTCGTCGGCCTGATGCAGGTTTGGAACCTGTTCGGCGTCCCGGAGTTTCTGCACACCTATTACGACAATCCGTTCGAGGGCCATTCGGGCGTCCTGACGGAGCGCGGCACCTCCACCATCAGCTCCTCCTTCGGCTTTGCCGATCTGATGATCATGAATCTCGTCATCGCCGCGGCCATGGTTCACGGCCGGTTTGGCGGAACGGGGCGCCTTGCGCTGGCAGGGGCGTTGTTCCTGGCGGGTTGCATCGCCGCAGGCGCCTTCTCGGGCTTTATCGCGCTCGCAGTGGCCATGCTGGCGTTCGGACTTATCACCAAGCGGCTGGTTCAGATGCTGCTGCTCGGCACCCCGGCCGCAATCGCCGCCGTCGTCGCACTGTGGCCCGTCGTCAGCAAACGGATGTCCGGGTTCGAAAGGCCGGAAGGCGTGCCGCATAGCTGGACGGGCCGGTGGGCAAACCTGGAAACCTTCTTCTTCCCGGAGCTTCTGTCCGGCCTCAATTGGCTTGTCGGTGTCCGCCCGGCCCCGCGGGTTCCCGCGCCGGAAACCTGGCGCGAGTACGTCTACATCGAAAGCGGCTATGTCTGGCTGTTCTGGATCGGCGGCGTTCCGCTGTTCGCCGCCTTCCTTCTGTTCCTGTGGGTTTCGGGCCGCCACCTTCTGAAGGTGGTCCGGGCGCGGGCGGACGAGGTGTCCGTTGCGGCCACCGCAACCCTTGCCTTCCTGTGCGTGATGGCGGTGCTGATGCTGTTGGACCCGCACCTCACCGTGCGGGGATCGGCCGACCTGTTCTTCCCCTTGCTGGCGCTCTCCCTGGTCCGGCCACGCGATGCGGTGGCGACACGGCCGGCGGAGCGCTCCCCCTTGCCACAGCCCATGGCCTACCGGATGCGCCCATCCGCACCCGGCCGGCGTGGCGCGCCCGCCGCCGGGACGATCCGTGCCGCGGTTCGGCCGGCAGCCCGCAACCCGGCCCTGCCCTGGAACCGCACCGGCCCGCCGGGTGGTGGATAGCGAGATTTCGTCCCAGGCGAACCAGTCCCCCTGTCGGTGGGAGGCCACCATGATGAAGCACCCAACACCTCAAGACACCGGCGAGACAACGTTGGACATTGGTGCCGCCCTGGGGGCGCTCCGGCGCCGGAAATGGACGATCCTGGGCACCATGCTGCTGGGCATCGGGCTGGCGGGGGGGCTGACCCTGGGCCTTACCCCGCAGTACACCGCAACCTCGGTCGTCGTCATCGAACCCCGGAACGTACGGGCTTTCGAACCGACAAAGCCACTCGGCCCGACCCACGACAACCAGGAGACCTACATCGAGAACCAAGTCAAATCCCTGATTTCCCGCGGCAACATCCGGCAGGCGATCCTGGACCTCGGCCTTCACCAGGACGGCGCTTACGACCCGGATCCGCCCCTGTTCAGTCCCGAACGGTTCGTCCAGGCCAAGGACTGGGTGGCCACCCGGTTCGGCTTCACATCCCCCGCCCTGGCACAGGCCGACAAGGCCCCGTCGGCGACACATCGGGAAACCGGTGCCCCCACATCCACGACCGCTCCGGCCCCGACCGTCTCGGCCCGGACCGCCCCGATGGAAATTGACGAGCCCTTTTTCCGCGCCATCGAGGAAAACCTGAAAATCGCCAGGAGCGGGCAGTCCGGCGTCATCACGGTGAGCGCCACCGCGACGACCCCGGAACGGGCCGCCCAAATCGCGGACGCCATTGTCGACGCGTACATCCGCACCCAGCGCGAGCAGAAAGTGACCGCCATACAGCGCGCCAGCCGTTGGTTGACCGAACAGGCGGCTGGAATGCGCGACCAGGTCCTGGAGGCCGAGCGGGCCGTCGAGGATTACCGGGCCGCCAACAAGCTGAAGGAGGGGCAGGACTACAACCTCAATCCCGAGCAACTGGTCGCCCTGGCGACGGACGTCAACGCCGCACAGGCGGACCGCATCGCGAAGGAGACCCGGCTCCAACATGTCAACGAACTGAGGGCCAGGCGGGACGGCTACAAGCCCCTGATCGAAATCTCGTCGTCGCCAATCATCGTGAACCTGGTGCAACGCGACGAGGAATTGCTCCGCCAGGAAGCCCAGCTCGCCACCAACTACGGCCCGCGGCACCCCCTCGTCCAGCAGGCGCAGAACGAGCGCGAGCGGCTGGCCAGGAAGATGGATCAGGAAATCGTCAACATCATCCGCAATCTGGAAGGCGAGGTCGCCGTCGCACGGGCGCGCGAAGACACGCTCTCAGGGTTCCTGGAGCAGGCGAAAACCCAATCCGCGACGGCCGGCACGGCCGGTATCCAGTTGCGCGATTTGGAACGCGAAGCGGCTTCCAGGCGAGCGGTCTACGAAGCGATGCTTTTGCGTACGGCGGAAATTCAGAACCAGACGGGTCTGGCCGAGGCGGATGCCAAGGTCCTGTCCCTGGCTTCCCCGCCGGACAAGCCGACGTTCCCGCGGCCCAAAATCATGCTGGTCCTTGGGGCCGTGGCCGGCCTGATGTCCGGAACCGGTCTCGCCGCATTGCGCGAGCATCTGGACCGGGGTGTGCGGACCAACCGTCAGGTTGAAGAAGCCCTCGGGGTCTCCGCACTCGGCCTGATCCCCCGGATCCGGATCTCCAAACGGCATCAACGCCCGCATCAATACCTTCTGGCCAAGCCCGGCTCGGCCTATGCGGAGGCGGTCAAGTCCGTGTTCATGCAGACGCATCTCGCCAACGGCAGCGCACCGCCGCGGGTCATCCTGGTCACGTCCACCATTCCGGGCGAAGGAAAGACCACCTTGGCCATGAGTCTTGCCGCCTCGGTCGCGCGGTCGGGGCACAAGGCCATCGTGGTGGATCTCGACCTGCGCCGCCCCAGCGTCGCGCGCGAATGGGGGCGGACGGTCAGGGGCGGACTTCTCGAATTCCTGTCCGGGGCCATGACCCTGGACGAGGTGATCCAGGAGGACCCGGGCGAAAAGAACCTTCATGTGCTTCCGGTGAAGAGGGGGGTGGAGAGCCCGACGGACCACCTCGCCTCGCCGATGATGCGATCGCTCCTGGCGGAATTGCGTCGCCGCTACGACTACGTCCTGCTCGACTCCCCGCCGGCGCTGGGACTCAGCGATGCCGCCCTCGCCGCGCGGCTCGCCGACGCCGTCCTGTTCATCGTGCAATGGGAAAAGACGGACGAGGCGCTCGCCGCCAGCGGCGTCGACGCGCTGATGCGCGTGCAGGCGCCGGTGGTGGGGGCCGCGGTGACCCAGGTCAACGTCCGCAGGCACGCACGCTACGGCTACGGGGATGTCGGCACCTACCATGGCGCCTACCGCGGCTACTTCGCGAATTGAGCCACGGGAACTCAACCTCGAATCCACGCCGGACACGGATCCGGACGCGGCAGAAGGAACGGGGGTTCAGATGAACACATCGGCAACACGGAACGGGGGAATGCCGCCGCCTTCATTCCCGGCCGGCACCGAACCCATACCCCGCATCCGGGTGGAGGACGACCGGTATACCGGCACCTGCGAGGAGATGGGCCCGGATCCCGTCTGGGATGCGCGTGTCGCGGGCACGCCGGGCGGCAGCATCGTCCAGACCGGCCGGTGGGCCGCATCCCGCAACCGGCTTGGTTTCAAGTCCTACCGGATCACGGTCAACGAAGCGGACGGGACGCTCGTGGCCGGGTGCCTGATGTACGCCAAGCGGCTGGGGCCCGGCACATGGGCCGGCGCCATCCCGTACGGGCCCTTGTCCTTCGGAAACCGTCCGTTCCGCGCGTCCGATGTGGTGCGCACCGTTGTCGCGCTGTCCCGCCAGCGCGGCATCCGGTTCCTTGTCATCCAACCGCCGGACTGTGGCTGGGCGTTCGATGAGGCCCTGGCGGTGGCGGGATTCCGCACGGATGTACCGGCCATCGCCCCGGAGGCCACCCTTCGCGTGGATCTCACACGGAGCAGGGACGAAATCCTGGCCGCCATGAGCACCATGCGCCGCCGCAACCTTCGCAAGGCATGGCGCGCCGGCTTCGACGTGAGCGAGGAGAGGGATCCCGCCGTTTTCCACCGCCTGCACGTCGCAACGGCCATGCGGCAGGGCTTCAACCCGGTCACCATCGGGAACCTCCAGGCCCAATACGACACCCTTGCCCCGGACTTCGGCAAACTGTTCGTCGCCCGCCTCAAAGGCCGCCCGGTCGCGGGCCTCTGGCTGACCCATTTCGCGGGAACGGTGACGCTGAAGCTGGCGGGTTGGGATGCGGCCGGCCACCGGTACGCGAACGATGCGGTCCACTGGGCCACCGTCGAATACGGCTGGGCGGCAGGGGCGCACACCTACGACCTGGGAGGTTTCGATCGGCGCAGCGCGGAACGGCTTACCGCCGGGCAGCCCTTGCCGGAGGATTTCGAAAAGACCCCCAGCTTCTTCAAACTCGGCTTCGGCGGCACGCCCGTGCTGCTTCCACGGGCCCGGTTCGCCTTCACCCACCCTGCCGCGAACGTCGCCTTCGGGGCTGTGGCACGGAAGGTCCTGACCACACCGGCGCTGCGTTGGTTCCTTCAAAGGCTCCGCAATGGATAGGTCCGGCTCCGGAACGGGGGCGGGGGCCCCCACCCCCGGAACAGCCGGCATTTTTGCGGGAGGCAACATGCTGCGCATGACCCTGAGCCTTTTGAAGCCGTTTTACCTCCGATCGCGCTACGTCGGGTCGCGCTGGATTGATCGGACATACGGCATCACGACCACCGACGAACACGTGGCACGCGCGCTCGGCTGGGACATCGACCACTACCGCCGAACCTTCCGGGCCATGCCCTTTGCGGGAGCAATGCGCCTCGTGCGTCGGCTCAATCCTGAACCGACCGATGTGCTGCTCGACCTCGGGTGCGGAGCCGGACGGTTGATCTGCGTCGCTGCCCAATACCCGGTGGCCCGCATCATCGGCGTCGAACTCGACGACGGGCTGAGTGCCCTGGCGCAACAAAACGCGCGTTCCCTGCGCCGCTATCGGACACAGCCTGAGGTCGTCCATGCGGATGCAACGCGGTTCCACGTGCCGGACGAGGTTTCAATTGTCTTCATCTACAATTCCTTCGGCGGCGAAGTGCTGCGCGCGGCCTTGGCGCGAATCATCGAGTCCTTCGACCGCGCCCCCCGCCGCATCCGCATTGCCTATGCCAATCCCCGGCAACACGATCTTCTGATGTCCACCGGACGCATGCGGGACGCCGGTCTGCTGCGGATGTCGTGGCGGCCCGGCGCCGAGTGGGATCGCACCCAGATTGTGCGCTTCTACACGGTGGTGCCGCCCGCATCCTTGGCGGATGCCCGGAAACGTGCGGACGGCCAGGGGGTCGCCGCGGTTGCGTCCCGCTAACCCGCCGGTGCGTGTGATGCGCAACCTATCCAAGCCCGTACCCTGCGGAGGGACCGACCACCAAACCGCCGCGCAGGTCGACATCTCTTCGCTCCTGGCCATGCGACGGACCAGGGAAAACAACTCGGCGTACATATTTGCAGCAAGAAAACGAATTTTCAAAAAAGCGCAGCACGAACATCAAATTCAATTCCAATGATCGACGAAAAGTAAACAAGACAATTTCACAACATTGGCCATTAACTGAACCGACGAAGAATGAACACGCACCGTTAACCACAAAATTACCGGCCGATCACCTCACCAAAGCAGAACACTGAAAGACGACATGATAGGCCATACCCTTCAAACAGTCGCATCGATACTAATTTTTATCACAGGGAACACTGGACCCGTAAATACACGATTTACCTTTGAACTCTACCGTTCCACGAACTTTCACTGCTCCGACCGCGATTCCCGCGATGTGCGTGCAGATCGGCCCCTTCAATTGGCCACACATGACGTCAATGACGCACGTTTTGCCTCGGCGTCCGAGCGGGATCCAGGGAGCTGGAACGGGAGAAGTACTATGGCGACTTACTACGTGAACAATGCCGTTTCCTCGTCCGGTAACGGCACGTCCTGGTCTTCCGCTTGGAAGAGCTTTGCAAACATTCCCTGGTCGAGCGTCAAGCCAGGCGACACGATCTACGTTTCGGGCGGCAGTTCGGGCCGGACCTATACGGAAACGCTCAACGTGGGCGCGAGCGGCGCGGCCGGGGCACCGATCACCATCGCCAAGAGCACGGAACCGGGTCACAACGGGCCGGTGGTCATCGACGGTCAGAACAGCCGCTACTATGGCGTCGTCGTCAACGGCCGCAACCACGTCGAGATTGAAAACTTTTCGATCCGCAACCATTCGGAGGCCGGGGTCAGCGTCAAGTACGCGACCGCGGGCGTTGTGATCGAAAACAACGACGTCTATTCCGGCGATCCGGGCGGCGGCAATGCGCGCGGCTTCGACGTGCGGAACTCCAGCGGCGTGGTCGTGCGCAACAACAGCTACGGCACGCCGACCAACACGGCGGCCCAGACCGACGGCATCTGGAGCTCGAACAACAACGGCGTCGTGTTCGAGAACAACCGCATCGTGATCTCGAACAGCAACACCAACGGACACAGCGACGGCATCCAGTCCTATCTGGACTACAACATCACGGTCCGGAACAACTGGATCGAGCAGGCGAACACCGCGACGACCGACAACCACGGCATGTGGCTGTCCGACACGCGCAATGGCGGGGTGCTCAAGGTTTACAACAACGTCGTCTACGCTCCGAACCTGACCCGCGACAGCGTGGTCACCCACTGGGCGGAACCGTCCTGGGCCGAAAACGGCACGATCAAGCTGTGGTCGAACACGATCTATGGCGGCTCCAGGGCCGTCAACCTGGACAAGACGCCGAACGCCGAGGTGAAGGACAACATCATCATCCCGGCCGCCGGCGGCGTGGGCGTCCACATGGTGAACGGGACCGTCCGGGCGGGTAACATCGACAACAACCTGATCTGGGCGCCCAACGGCTACGTCGCGTCGGTGAACGGCAGCACGAAAAGCTGGTCGGGCTGGCAGGCCCTCGGGTACGACACGCACGGCGTCAATGCCGATCCGAAGTTCACCAACCTCGCGGGCAAGGTCCTGACGCTGTCGTCGGTGTCGCCGGCCATCGACAAGGGCATCGCCCTGTCGGAGGTCGTGGTCGACTTCCTGGGCGTCAAGCGCCCGCAGGGCGCGGCGTACGACATCGGGGCCTTCGAGACGGTCGGCACGGGTGGCGGCGGAACGGACCCGGGCACGCCGCCACCACCCCCGCCGTCGAACCCGTACGGCTACGATCCGGCCAAGCGCGACGCCGTTCCCGCCACCACCGGCCTGCCCGGCGACACCGCCTACAAGTCCACGACCTACACCCTGCAGAGCTGGCAGGAAAACCTTGTCCAGACGGGGACCGGCCACATCTACGGCACCGGCAACAGCGCGAACAACATCCTGATCGGCAATGCCGGATCGAACGGGCTGAGCGGCGAGTTCGGCGACGACCGCCTGTACGGCGGTGCCGGCGACGACCGCCTCCACGGCGGAAGCGGCAACGACTGGCTGTGGGGCGGCACGGGCAACGACATGTTGGCGGGCAATGCCGGCCGGGACATGCTTGTCGGCGGATCGGGCGCGGACCGCTTCGTCCTGACCTCGGCGTCCCAAAGCCGTCCGGGAGCCACCAACCGGGATGTCATCCTCGACTTCGTCACCGCCGAGGGCGACCGGCTCGACATCTCGGCCATCGACGCGAACCCCTACCGGGACGGCAACCAGGCCTTCGCCTTCATCGGCCGGAACGCGTTCACCGGCTCCGCGGGCCAGTTACACCTGGTTTCGACCAGTACCGGCCTTGTCGTGGAAGGCGACCTGAACGGCGATCGTGTGGCCGATTTCCAGGTCGAACTGTACCAGGTGTCCGACATCAGCCAGAGCGCCATCGCTCTTTAAGGCACCCGTGGCCGCAAGAGCGGCCCTGTCCGTAGCAATGATGTGGGGGGGGGCGGCCGGTGGCCGCCCCTCTTCCATTTCCACTCCGGGGACTTCGGACACCCAGGATCGGACATGGCGGAAAAGTGGTCCGCCGTCTGCGGAAACTCCCCCTTTGGCCGGGTGCGCCGGACCGCCGGGCACTGGTAAGTTGGCCCGACCGACAACGTCAGGCAGGGCCGGCGCCCGCCATGAAACGCAAGCTCGTCGCCATCCTCGCGGCCGACATCGAAGGCTACACCGCACACATGCAGCGCGACGAGGGCGGGACCCTGGAGCGCATGCAGGAGGTTCGGCGGATTGCGGCCGTCCATATCGGGCGGCACGGTGGGCGGATCGCAAACACGGCGGGCGACAGTCTGCTGGTGGAATTCGCCAGCGCGGTGGATGCCGCGGAATGCGCCACGGCCCTTCAGCTCGACCTCGCGCGATGGAACGCCCGCGGATCCCACACGCCGATGCGGCTGCGCATCGGGTTGAACATCGGCGAGGTGTTCGAACGCGACGGCGACCTGTTCGGCGATGCCGTGAATGTGGCGGCCCGACTGCAAGGCATCGCGGAGGCGGGCGGCGTCTACCTGTCGAGCCTCGCCGCGGGCCAGCTTGCCGGCCGGTGCAAGCTGGACCTGGAGCCGGTCGGCCGGGTCGAGCTGAAGAACGTGGACGAACCGGTCGAGGTGCTGCGGGTCCACCTTCCCGAGGTGGGGGCGGAGAGCCCCTTGGAGGCGGACACCGTGCTTCCGCCCCAGGCATCGCCCACCGCCATCACCGCACCCGTCCCCCAGGTGCCCTCGATCGCCGTTCTGCCCTTTGCCCCGATCGGCAACGACCCGGTGCTGTCATACATGGCGGAGGGCTTGGCCGAGGAGATCGTGACGGCGCTGTCGCGCATGCAATGGCTGCGCGTGATCGCGCATGCGGCGTCGAAGGGGATGGGCGGAGGCATCGGTCCGCGCGAGGCGGCGCGGACGCTCGGTGTCCGCTACGTGCTGGATGGCAGCGTGCGTGCGGCCGGCGGCCGGATGCGGGTGACCGCGCGGCTGATGGAGGGCGACACCGGCGCCCAGATTTGGGCCGAACGCTACGACGGCGTGGTCGAGGACGTGTTCGACGTCCAGGACGACATCAGCCGCCGGATCGTCTCGGCCATCGAGCCGGAAATGCTGGACGAGGAACGGCTGCGGGCGGCACGGACCGGCAGCCTGGATGCCTGGGGCCTGGTGGTGCAGGCGCTGGCCTTGTGCTTCCGCATCGAGCGACAGGACAATCTCGAAGCGCAGCGCCTCGCCCGCCGCGCGGTGGCACTAGACCCCGGCTATGCGCGGGCGCACGGGGTCCTGGGCTGGGCCGTCCTGTGGGAAGGCTTTGCGCGCTGGGCCCCGGACGAGGAGCTGTCCTATGCGGCGGCGGAAATGCACGCGCGCGAAGGGGTGCGCCTCGATCCGACCGAACCGTGGGCCCGGGTGAGCCTGGCCCATGCCCTGAGCTGCCAGGCCAAGCACGACGAAGCGGTGCAGGAGTTCCGCGCGGCGCTGGAGGTGCACCCGAACTTTGCACTGGCACGCACCCTGTACGGCTGGGCGCTGCTGCGCCGCGGCGACTTCGACGCGGCGATCCGTGAAACCGGGGAGGCGCTTCGGCTGAGCCCAACGCACAGCTTTTCCGGATTCCACACCTCGGTTCACGGGCTTGCCCTGTTGGGTGCGCGCCGGTTCGCGGACGCCCTGCCCTATTTGCGCGAGGCCGCGGCCAGCTATCCCGGCTACTACGGCCACCACCGGGCGCTCGCCTCGTGCTGTGGCCACCTCGGTCTGCTGGACGAGGGGCGGGCGGCGCTGGAACGCGCCACCCGCCTTATTCCCGGGATCGATCTGGTGGGCGCCGACCGCCGTTTGCAGGGCTATGCCCACCGCGAGGTGTTCATCGAGGGTCTGCGCAAGGCCGGCCTGAAGTGAAGCCCGTGCCTACGGGCTGAGAAGCGGGCCCGAGCGCCGAAGGTCGGTCCCGGCCACCTTGCCCAGCCGGTCGCCGGGCATGGCGAAGCGCAACGAGACCCGGGTGTAGAGCACGCCCGACGAATTCGTGCGAACGGGTGTCACGGTTCCGGCCAACGGGTCGATGATCTCGGCGATCACCGCACCGGCTTCGACCCGGGCACCCACGGGCTCGCGGTAGGCGATGATGCCGGCAACCGGCGCGATGAGGGGTTCGGAGCTGGCCAGCGGCGTCGGCGCGCAGCGTGCGGGCGGCAGGGCCGGCGGCTCGGTCGACAGGACACCGGCATGGGACAGGAAGCCCAGGATCGCCTCCGCATCCGGATCGGCGAAGGCATGGCCCACATCGGCCTGGCCGCGCAGTTCCACCGTCGTCGCGTGGCAGCCGAACGGAATCGCGCGGTCGGGCCAACGCTCCCGCAGCTCCGCCCAGGGGCGGCTCAGTGCCTCGTCGAAGGGGTCGCCGCCCGACTCCATGGCGACCAGCAGCGCTTCCACACCCAAAAGCCGCGCGAGCGGTTCGAACGCCCCGGCGGAGGTGGTAAGGGTGTACAGGTGCATCACCGCTTCGGCATCGCAATGGAGGTCGAGGACCCAGTCCGCGTCCGCCGCGAGCGATACCAGCGCCCTCTTCAGATGCTCCGCCGGGGTTCGCGGGGTGAGTTCGGCCAGCGCGGCGCGGAAGGCGTCGCGGATGGCCGTCGCGTTCGCCGCCGCATCATCGCCAAGGCGACCGTCAACCCGGCGGGCAACCTCCCCGGTCAGATAGGGAAAGGCGCGGTTGAAATTGACGCCGTCCGACAGGTCGAAGCGGCCGATGGGCGTGCCAAGCACCCGCTGCGCAAGACCGATGGGGTTGGCGACGGGCACCAGCACCACCTCGCCCGCGACCTTGCCCTGGGTTTCGAGTGCCTGGAGACGGGTGCGGAGCTTGTCCGCCACCAGCATGCCCGGCATCTCGTCAGCATGGAGTGCGGCCTGGATGTACACCTTCGGCCGGGCGCCGGGATCGCCGAAGCGATGGATCGTCAGGGCCACCGTGGTGCCCGGCATGGTTCCCGGGATTGCGATTGTCTCGGTGCGCATGTCGGCGGCCCCGCAAGAAGTAAGGTGGACACGGAATAGGACAGCGCGGGCGCAGGCGTCCACCCGTGTCGGGGCTGTGCGGTGGTCATCCGCCGGTCGGACGTGCGGTTACAACCGGGCCCGCGTGCTCCGCTTCGTGGCCAGCAACAAGTTCGTTTCGCTGTTGGTGACCCCCTGAATCAGCCGAATGCGCCGCAGGACCGAATCAAGGTCGGTCAGGCTGGAGGCCCCCAGCTCCACGATCAGGTCCCACCGCCCGTTCGTCGTGTGGATCGCCGAGACCTCGGGGAAGCCGCCGAGCGCCCGGACCACACGGTCGGCGGCATGCCCCTCGATCTCGATCAGCATGATGCCCCGAACGGGCAGATCCACCGCATCCGCACGCAGGATCACCGTGTAGCCGAGGATGTCGCCCGACCGCTCCAACCGTTCCATCCGCGTCCGCACGGTGGCGCGTGAAACCCCCAGCTCCAACGCCAGGTCGGAGACGCTGCGGCGCCCGTCATGGCGCAGCAGGGTGATCAGCTTTTCGTCGAGCGGGTCCATGGTTTTGCCGATTTGGAAAACGTGTCTTTCCATATTGGTAAAGGGAATTGGACCGTTTGGCAAAATACCCCATCCAAACTGCCGGGCCCGCATGGTGTGATGGATCCTGCAACCATGCAGGGAGGATCCGTGAAGACATCGCACTGCAAGCTTCTCGGCATCCCGGTGCAGGACGGCGCCGGGCGCCTTGGCTGCGAGATGGGGCCCAGCGCCTTCCGGACGGCGGGCATCGTTCAGGCCATCCGGGATCTCGGGCATCAGGTCACCGATCTGGGCAACGTCGCCCCCGCCCGGCTCCACCCCATGACCCACCCCAATCCCGCCGTGAAGGCCCTGCCCGAGATCGTGGCGTGGACGAAGGCGGTCATGAGGGCGGCCCACGACGCCGGCGCGGACGGCCTTCCGATTTTCCTGGGCGGCGACCACAGCCTTTCGGCGGGCACGATGCCCGCCATGGCCCTGCGTGCGGCCGAAGCCGGCCGCGAGCTGTTCGTCCTGTGGCTGGATGCCCATACGGATTTCCACACGTTGGACACGACCACCAGCGGCAACCTGCACGGCGTTCCAGTCGCCTACGCCTGCGGCCTGCCAGGCTTCGAAGGCTGGTTCCCGGAACTGCCCCGCCGCATCGACCCGACGAACGTCTGCATGCTGGGCACCCGCAGCGTCGATCCGCCGGAGCGGCACGCCATCCAAAAGTCGGGCATCACGGTGCACGACATGCGGGAGATCGACGAGGTTGGCCTCGCCCCGCTGCTGCGCGCCTTCCTGAAGCGGGTGGCCGCCGCGAAAGGGATGCTGCACGTCAGCCTGGACGTGGACTTCCTCGACCCCTCCGTCGCCCCCGCCGTGGGCACCACCGTCCCCGGCGGCGCCACCTTCCGCGAGGCGCATCTGGTGATGGAGATGCTGAGCGACAGCGGATTGGTCACCAGCCTGGACCTGGTGGAACTCAACCCCTTCCTGGACGAACGCGGCCGTACCGCCACGCTGATGGTGGATCTGGTGGCAAGCCTGCTGGGCCGCCGCGTGATGGACCGCCCGACGAGGAGCTTCTGACCCATGATCCCGAACCTGAACATCGTCCCGTTCGTCAGCGTCGACCACATGATGAAGCTGGTGCTTCGGGTGGGGATCGAGCGGTTCCTCACGGAGCTGGCGTCCTATGTCGAGGAGGATTTCCGCCGGTGGGAGTCCTTCGACAAGACACCCCGCGTGGCCTCGCACAGCCCCGAGGGCGTGATCGAGCTGATGCCCACCAGCGACGGGCAGGTCTACGGCTTCAAGTATGTGAACGGCCACCCCAAGAACACGCGGGAGGGGCGGCAGACCGTGACGGCCTTCGGCATGCTGGCCGACGTGGCCACGGGCTATCCGGTCCTGCTGTCGGAAATGACGATCCTGACGGCCCTGCGCACGGCGGCGACGTCGGCAGTCGCGGCGAAGTACCTGGCCCCGCGCGGCGCCACCTGCATGGCGATCATCGGCAACGGCGCGCAGGCCGAATTCCAGGCGGTGGCGTTCAAGGCGCTGCTCGGCGTCGACAAGCTGCGGCTCTACGACATCGACCCTTCGGCCACCCGGAAGTGCGAGCGCAACCTCGCCGGCATGGGCTTCGACATCGTCGCCTGCGGCTCCTCGCAGGAAGCGGTGGAGGGGGCGCACATCATCACCACCGTGACGGCGGACAAGCAGTACGCCACGATCCTGACCGACAACATGGTCGGGGCCGGGGTGCACATCAACGCGGTCGGCGGCGATTGCCCGGGCAAGACCGAGCTGCACCGCGACATCCTGCTGCGCTCGGACATTTTCGTGGAATACCCGCCGCAGACGCGGATCGAGGGGGAGATCCAGCAGCTCGCTCCCGACCATCCGGTGACCGAACTCTGGCAGGTGATGGCCGGAAAGGCCGAGGGTCGGCGCGATCCCCGGCAGATCACGCTGTTCGACTCAGTCGGTTTCGCGGTCGAGGATTTTTCAGCGCTGCGCTATGTGCGCGACCTGTTGCAACGGACGGGGCTGTACCAGGAACTCGACATGCTGGCCGACCCCGACGAGCCGCGCGACCTGTTCGGCATGCTGCTGCGGGCGGCCAAACCGACCCTGGTGGCGGCTGCCGGCGAGTAAGGCCGGGCCGTTGGCAAAGTGCCGGTGGCGGGAAGCACCCGCCCCGGCCATCGGCAACCTTTGCGTGCCCATCTGTGTCAATCAAAACTCCAGGGTGAAATCGCAGAAAAGCTGCATACCCGCTTGTGCGGTGCGCTTGCGCGGTCGCCGGGAACACTGGAAGCTGCCGCGAATTTATCCGCGGGAGGTGCTGTTTTGCCGCCGGGTGCCACCGATACAGGTCACGATCCCGCCAACTCGCGTCTCGACCCGATCCTGCGTGCGGCCGTCAGTTATTGGCAAGGCAAGTGCGCGGGCCGACGCATGCCGCTGGTGTCCGACATCGATCCGCTGGAGATGCCCTTCTATCTCCTGCCCTGGCTGATCCTGACGGATGTCCTGCGCGACCCGCTCGACTTCCGCTACCGGCTTATCGGCTCGGGCATCGTGCAGATGTCGCGGCACGATTACACCGGCCAGCGCTTCACTGAACTGCCCCACGCCGGCCCCGGCAATCAGGTTTGGGAGCACCGTGCCACCGTCGTCCAGACGGGCGAGCCCCTGTTCACCGCCCCGCCCTACACGGGCCCGATCGGGTCGGTGCGCAAAATCAGCGGCGTCCACCTGCCGTTGGGCGACGAGAACGTCGGCATGATCCTCACGGCCGTCGTCTACAACCGCTGACCCGCACCGGCCCGGCCGCGGGCCCGTCGGCGATCACGAACGGCCCCGCCCCGTTTTCTCCTGCAACTCATCGATGCGCTTGGATGCCTGGGCCTTGGTCAGGTTCGGGTCGAACCCCTCCCCCGCCTCCTCGCTCAACGTCTTCAGGTAGGACGCCTGCGCCCCGGTCATCGGCTCGTCACCGGTCGTCCAATCGTCCGGATCCTTCTCGGTGTTGGAGACCGGATTCGCCTTGGGATTCCGCTTCACGTCGTCGGGCATGACGGTTGGTCCGCTTGATGGATTGATGGGTGCATCAACCGTCACGGCCGGAAACCGTTCCCGTTATGTTCACAAAACAGCATCCCTCGCGCCAGGGGGCTCCGGCTTGAAGCAGGTCCCGGCAAAAGCACTGTTTGAGAAGGAAGAGGTGGTGCCCAGGGACGGAATCGAACCGCCGACACGGGGATTTTCAGTCCCCTGCTCTACCAGCTGAGCTACCTGGGCATTGCTCGTCGAACGAGCCGGCACCGCGGTGCCGAGGAGCCGGCTTATAGGACAGGTCCGGCGGGCCTGTAAAGAGGCATAACCACCAAATGCGCGAAAAAGGATCCCGCCACGCCCCCGCGAGGTACGATCAGGCCGGGGTCGGCGGAACCGGGCCCTCGTCCTCCTCGATCTCGTCCTCGGGATCGTTCACCTGCACGCGGTAGACGCCGGTCAGCCAACGGGCCAAGTCGATGTCGGCGCAGCGCTTGGTGCAGAACGGCTTGAACGTCGGGTCCGGGGGGCGCTGGCAGATCGGGCAGCGGCCGGTCCCACGTGGAGCGGCCGCTGCCCCGGAATTGGTTTCGTGGGTCATCGGGACGTCTCCGGTGACTCCGGCCTATCCGCGGATGCCAGCAGGTCGATCAGCGGCGGGCCGCGACGAACGCGGGTGAGTTCAACAAGTCCAAGCTTCGACATGCCGTAAACATGGGTTGCGACCGGATCGTCCGCCACCGCGTCAACCAGGGCGTTCAGCACCCGCTCGCGCTCGTCGGGGCGGTCGGGCGTGATGAAGTCCACCACCACCACGCCACCGATGTTGCGCAGCCGCAGTTGCCGGGCGATCTCGCGCGCGGCGTCGCGGTTCACGGCGGCCGCGTTCTGGCGCTCGGCGCCGTTCACGTCGATCACCCAAAGCGCCTCGGTCCGCTCGACCACCAGCCAACCGCCGCCCGGCAACGGCACGTGCTTTCCGGCCAAGGCGTCGATCTCGTCCTCGATGTCGGCCGATTCGAACAGGCCCGGGCGGCCCCGGTGGGCCTCGATGTGGTCGGCCAGGTCGGGGGCCGCCGCGGCGCACCAGCCGCGCAGGATCCCCTCCGTCGCCGGGTCGTCGACGTACAGGCGCCCCAACGGCCGGCCGCCATGTTCCACCAGCAGGCGAACCGGTGCCGGCGGACCGGGGTCCAGCACGGCCGGCGGCGCATCGGTCCGGGCCGCGATGTCACGCCACTGCACGGCCAGATGCTCGGCTTCCGCCGCCAACAGGGAGTCGGGCGCACCCTCGGCGCCGCCACGGACGATCCAGCCATCGCCGGTCACGATCGCGCGCACCCGCTTCGCCAGGAGCCCCTGCCCGCCCCCGGCGATCCGCCGCGACACCCGCACGCCGTCCACAAAGGGGGCACGCACCAGGAAGCGGCCGGGAAGTGCGATGTCCATGGACAGGGTCGGCCCCTTGCGTCCATGGGCTTCGGCCTTGACCTGCACCAGCACCGTATCACCCGCGCGCAGCAGGCGGCCGATGGGTGTGTTCCGGCGCAAGGGCCGCACATCCTTGGCCGACAACAGGCCGGCCTGGGCCGTGCCCACATCGACGAAGGCGGCATCCAGGCCGGACATGATCTGCACCACGCGTCCGCGGCAGACGGCACCCGTCCGCAGGCGCACGCCCTCGCGGTCGAGCGCGATGTCGACCAGCCGCCCGGCCGCCTCCCCCGCCCTGGCCCCTGGCTGGACCAGCACGGCCCGCACCAGCGCGCCCCGGCGGTCCACCAGAAGGTCGGGCGCGGTCATTCCGGGATCAGGCCGAAGGCGGACAGGAGGGCCGCCGTCTCGAAGAGCGGCAGGCCCACGACGTTGGAATAGGATCCACCGATGCTGCGCACGAAAGCCGCCGCGCGGCCCTGGATGGCATAGCCGCCGGCCTTGCCGTCCCATTCGCCCGACGCGATGTAGCGGTCGATGTCCGCAGCGGAAAAACGCTTGAAGGCGACCATCGTCAGCACCGTCCGCTCCAGCACCCGGCCGTCCGGACCGACGACGCAAAGCCCGCCATGGACCCGGTGCCGCCGCCCGGACAAAAGCGTCAGGCATTCGCGTGCGGACCGCTCGTCCTGCGCCTTCGGCAGGATGCGGCGGCCACAGGCCACCACCGTATCGCAGGCCAGGACGACCGCGCCCGGATGGCGGGCAGCCACGACCTGGGCCTTGTCCCGGGCGCAGCGTGCGGCATAGGCGGGCGGCAGCTCACGGGGGTGCGGGGTCTCGTCCACGTCGGCCGGATCAACGGCCGCGGGGGTCAGACCGATCTGACGCAGCAGTTCGAGCCGGCGCGGCGACGCCGACGCCAGCACCAACGCCGGTGGCGCGCCCACGTCAGAAGCCACGCCCGACAACTCCGCAGCGGATCATTTGAAACGGAAGGTGATGCGGCCCTTGGTCAGGTCGTAGGGCGTCATCTCGACGTTGACCCGGTCCCCGGCCAGCACGCGGATCCGGTTTTTCCGCATTTTGCCGGACGTGTGCGCAAGCACGATGTGCTCGTTGTCCAGCTTCACCCTGAACATCGCGTTCGGCAGCAGTTCGGTCACCGTGCCGGAGAACTCGATCAGATCTTCCTTCGCCATAGCCCCACGTCGAGCGGATGTTTGCGCGCGCCATACTGGTGTTTCCCAATGGTTCCGCGGTCAAGTGAAAATATCGACCGGTGTGCATCACGACGGTGGAAGCCCGGCAGCCCCCCGAACGGGAGCGGGCCCGCCCCTGGAACGGATGGAGCACGACCGCCCGATCCATGGGGTCGAGCCGTGCTTTAAGTGCCGAACCGCTCCGCGATGCGGCGGCGCAGTTCGTCCCGGACCTGCCGGTAGGCGTCCAGGCGCTGCTCGCGGCTGCCCTCGACCACCGACGGATCCTGGATTCGCCAATACTCGACCTCGCACGCCATGGTGCGGGTCATTTCGACGGCCCGGTGCTGGGCTTCGGGCGACAGCGACACTACCAGGTCGTAGGAGGTGTCCTCCAGGTCGTCGAAGGTCTTGGGCCGGTGCCGCGACAGGTCGGCGCCAATCTCGGCCATGACGGTGGTGGCGAAAACATCGGTCTCGCCGGTCTTCACGCCCACGGAGTCCACATAGATCCGCCGCCCGTGCAACTGCTTCAGCATGGCTTCCGCCATGGGCGAGCGGATCGCGTTGTGCGTGCAGGCGAACAGCACGCTCGTCACCGGGAGGCGGTCGGCCGGTGCCATCCCCGTCACCCCCGCAGGTGAAGCACGCAGATGAGCGTGAACAGGCGGCGTGCCGTGTCGAAGTCCACCTCGACCTTGTCGGCCATCCGCTCCCGCAGCAGTTCCGAGCCCTCATTGTGCAGACCGCGCCGGCCCATGTCGAGCGCCTCGATCTGCGCCAGCGACGCGTGCTTGATGGCGTTGTAGTAGCTTTCGCAGACCATGAAGTAATCGCGCACGATCCCACGGAAGGGCTGCAACGGGACCGTGACCTCGGTCAGCGGCGTGTCGGCCTCGTCCCGGATGTCCAGGATCAGCCGGGTCCCGTCCTCGATGCGCAGATGCAGGCGGAACGGCCCCTTGTCCGGGCATTCGGCGGGGACGAAGCGGTTTTCCTCCACCAGGTCGTAGATGGCGACGGCGCGTTCGTGCTCGACCTCCGGCGACCGGCGCACCACGCCCTTCTCATCGAGCGCCACATGGACGATGCGGTGGCGCGGGTCGGCCATGGCGCCCTCAACCCTTCAGGCGGATTTCGACCGACAGGGCGTGCGCCTGCAACCCTTCGGCATGGGCCAGCGTCACCGCGGCCGGGCCGATGGCGCGCAAGCTGTCGGGCGTGCAGCCGACGAAGGTGGTCCGCTTCATGAAGTCCAGCACGTTGAGGCCGGAGAAGAAGCGGGCCGTGCGATCGGTGGGCAGCACATGGTTGGTGCCCGCCACATAGTCGCCGATGGCCTCGGGCGTATGGCGGCCAAGGAACACGGACCCGGCGTTGCGCACGCGGGCCAGCAGCGCATCGGGCTCGGCCACGGCCAGTTCCAGGTGTTCGGGGGCGATCCGGTCCACCAGCGCGACCGCCTCGTCCAGGCGGGCGACCGTGATGATGGCGCCGTGGTCCCGCCAACTGGCGCCCGCGATCCCGGCGCGCGGCAGGCGGGTCAGATGGTCGTCCACCGCCCGCGCGACGGCGTCGGCGAAATCCGCGTCGTCGGTGATCAGCACCGACTGGGCGCTGGTGTCGTGTTCGGCCTGGGACAGCAGGTCGGCGGCGATCCAGGCCGGGTCGTTGTCCCGGTCGGCGACCACCAGGATCTCCGACGGGCCGGCGATCATGTCGATCCCGACCAATCCGAACACCTGCCGCTTGGCGGCGGCGACATAGGCGTTGCCCGGCCCGACGATCTTGTCCACCGGCGGCACCGTGGCGGTGCCGTAGGCGAGCGCACCGACCGCCTGGGCGCCGCCGATCCGGTAGACCTCGTCGATGCCGGCGATGCGGGCGGCCGCCAACACCAGCGGGTTCAACCGGCCGTCCGGCGCCGGCACCACCATGGCGATACGCCCGACGCCGGCGACCCGCGCCGGGATGGCGTTCATCAGCAGCGAGCTGGGATAGGCGGCCAGCCCCCCCGGCACGTAGAGCCCGACCGACCCCACCGCCGTCCAGCGCGCGCCCAGGCGCACGCCCGCCGCGTCCACGTAATCGGTGTTCCCCGGCAATTGGCGTTCGTGGAAGGCCCGGATGCGCGCGGCGGCCAGACGCAAGGCGTCCAGCACGGCCGGATCGCAGGCGGCTTCCGCCGCGGCCAGCTCGTCCGTGCCGATGCGCAGGGTGGCGGGCGTCAGGTCCACCCGGTCGAAGCGGCGGGTGTAGTCCAGCACCGCCGCGTCGCCGCGGGCCTTCACATCGGCCAGAATGGCGGCGACCACGCCGTCCACGTCCTGGCGCACGTCGCGCTTGGCAGACAGGAACGCGGCGAAATCCGCCTCGAACCCGGGACGGCGGCTGTCGAGCCGGATAGGCCGGTCACGCGGCACGGGCGGCCTCCGCAAATCCGGTGATCCAGGCCTGCATTTCCGCCGGCCGGGTTTTGAACGCCGCGCGGTTGACGATCAGGCGCGAGGTGACGTCGGCGATCTTCTCGACCTCGACCAAGCCGTTCGCCTTCAGCGTCGCCCCGGACGACACCAGGTCCACGATGCGCCGGCACAGGCCGAGCGCAGGCGCCAGCTCCATGGCGCCGTTGAGCTTGATGCATTCCGCCTGCACGCCGCGCCGCTCGAAGTGGCGTCGGGTGACCTCGGGGTACTTGGTCGCCACGCGGATGCGGCTCCACCGCACGGGATCGTCGATCCCCACCATTTCGGCTGGCGCGGCCACGGACAGTCGGCACTTGCCGATCCCGAGATCCAGCGGCGCGTAGATTTCCGGGTAGTCGAACTCCATCAGCACGTCATTGCCCGCCACGCCCAGGTGGGCCGCCCCGAAGGCGACGAAGGTGGCCACATCGAACGAGCGCACGCGAACGATGGTCAGGTGCGGCAGGTTGGTGGCGAATTGCAGCTTGCGGCTGTCGCCGTCGTCGAAATCCGGTTCGGGGACGATGCCGGCGCGCGCCAGGATGGGCCGCAGCTCCTTGAGGATGCGGCCCTTGGGCAGGGCCAGCACGAGCGGCTCGTTGCGGCCGGGTGTGGCCTTGGCGGTGTCGTTGGCAGGCATGGCGGCAGGCGGGGTCACCGGTTCACGTCCTCGAATTCCCGCGCGGTTCGCACCAGCGGATCGGGAAAGACGGGCAAGGGAATAGCACCGGGCCGGTGACGGGGGCCAGCCCTTCGGACGCAGGGGGTCCGGGCGTCCGGCCACTGCCCGGTGCGCGGACGGCGGGATGCCGGCCTACAGGGTGGCCTCGGCCGTGATGTCGTCCAGCGGATGGCAGGGCACGCAGCTCGTCGGCCAGGGCTCGCCCATGTCCTCCATGAAGACATTGATCCGGTCCATCTCGACCCTCAGCGCCGTCCCGCCCGAGAAGTGCAGCAGAACGGCCCCGTCGTCCGACGCTTCCATGGCCAGCAGGCAGAGCATCTGGCCGCGGTCGCGCGGGTCCAGGTTCCGGCTCTTGACGGCCGTGACGCCTTCGAAGCGCAAGCCGCAATGCGTGCGCTCGTAGGGGCAGCCGTCCGCCCCGGCCTTCGCGGCCGGCGGACGCGTGTCGGAGCAGGTCTCCCATTTGAACCGGTTCGCCACCAGGACGAAGCGCCGGTCCTCCTTGAAGTAGCCGACATCGCAGATGGCAACGATCGCATCCTGCAGGTGGGCGGACAGGACCTTGACGTCCTCACCGTCCACCGCCTTGAGCTTCAATGTCCGCGCCATTCGCCCCTGCCCTTCCGAAACAGACGGTGCGCCTGCGGGCCCGTCAGGTCGTATCCTTCAGGCGCTCGATGTCGGCACCGCAGGCCGCGAGCTTGGCTTCCAGCCGCTCGTAGCCACGGTCCAGGTGGTAGACGCGCCCTATGACGGTCTCCCCTTCGGCCGCGAGCCCCGCCAGCACCAGCGAGACCGAGGCGCGAAGATCGGTCGCCATCACCGGGGCACCCCGCAGACCCGGAACCCCGCGCACCAATGCCGTCCCACCATGCACCGTGACGCGCGCGCCCATGCGGGCAAGCTCCGGCACATGCATGAAGCGGTTTTCGAAGATCGTCTCCGAAATCATCGAAGCGCCCTCCGCAATGGACATGAGGGCCATGAACTGCGCTTGCAAGTCCGTGGGGAACCCGGGAAACGGTTCGGTCATCACATCGACACCGCGCAACCGCGGCCCGGCGGCGGCAAGCACGCCGCCCTCCGCCGGCTCGATTCGCATTCCGGCCCCCCGCAACGTCGCGGCCGGGGCCTGGATGAGGTCGATGGACACCCCCTCCAGCAGGAGTTCACCCCTGGTGATTCCGGCGGCCATGGCAAAGGTGGCCGCCTCGATCCGGTCGGGAATCACGTGGTGGTCGGCACCGTCGAGCCGGCCGGTGCCATGCACGGTGACGACCGGGGTGCCAATTCCCTCGATCCGCGCCCCCATGGCGGACAGGCACCGTGCCAGGTCCTCGACCTCGGGCTCGCGGGCGGCGTTGACGATCCGGGTGGTGCCGCGGGCAAGTGCGGCCGCCATCAGCAGGTTTTCCGTCGCCCCGACCGACACGGTGGGGAACGTGACCTCGGCCCCGACCAGGCCGCCGTCCGGCGCACGGGCGACGATGTAGCCGCCCTCGACCACGATGTCCGCCCCCAGCGCCTGCAACGCCCTCACGTGCAGGTCCACCGGCCGGGTGCCGATGGCGCAGCCGCCGGGCAGCGAGACCTTGGCCTCGCCCTGGCGCGCCAGCAGCGGACCCAGCACCAGGACCGAGGCGCGCATCTTGCGCACGATGTCGTACGGTGCGGTGGTGTCGGCGATGGTGGCCGCATGCAGCGTCATACGGTCGCCGTCCACGTCCACCGCCGCCCCGTGGTGGCGCAGCAGGTTCGAAAGCGTGTCGATGTCGGCCAGACGCGGGACGTTGCGCAGGACCAGGGGCCGGTCGGTCAGAAGAGCCGCGCACATCAGGGGCAGCACGGCGTTCTTGGCCCCGGAGATGGCCACCCGCCCGTCCAGGCGGCGGCCGCCGCGAATCGCGATCTTGTCCATGTCCGTCCGCCTCAGTGGCCGGCCAGGCCGGACCGGCCCGTGTCGGAGGGATCGTTCACCCGGGGAGCATCGTCCCCCGAGTCTTCCGTATGCGCGTCCCCGTCGGCCGGGCCGGACCGCTCGCGCTGCTGGTCCTTGCGCCGCTTGAGGTTGGCACGAAGGGCCGCCGCCAAGCGGGCCTGGCGGTCGTTGGCGTCGGAAGGCTTCGGCATTTTGCGGCTCATGACCCTAAAGGGTGGGGACACGTCCCTTTTCGCTCAAGCCCCGGTTTTTGTTCAAGCCTCGGCCCCCCGGGCAAGCCCGATACCCCATAATCGACAGACCCCGACGGAAACCCGTTGCACAACCCAATCCGCTTGAGTATGGTCCGCGCCACTTCACGAGCACTGCTGCCGTAGCTCAGGGGTAGAGCACGTCCTTGGTAAGGACGGGGTCGGTGGTTCAATTCCACTCGGCAGCACCATCTTCCCGCATCGCATTGACGATCCGGAAGCGGCCCCAGCCCAGGGCCAAGCCAAATCCCCCCAATCACCACCCGCACAGCGCCGCGCCTTTCTCGTTGTGGCGGAGGATCCGGTCTTCCGTGACCGGCGTCAGGCGGTCGCCGGTTTGAAACGGGATTGGCCGCGCGATCCGGCAAAACGTGTCAGCGGACGGTCCACTTGTCGCGCAGCCGCTTGCGGCCAGCAGCATCAAGCCCGTCAATCCGGCGGTCCACCTCATGGGCACGCTCCAGTTGTTCGATGATCCGTGCTTGGGAGGCGGTGCGCTCGTCCAGCCGCCCCGCCTCCCGCTGCTTGGTCTCGCGCCACGCTGCCAGGGCCTGTTCCAAGACCCCGGCCAACGTGGAGAGGATGGACAGGAGCCGGATCACTCCGGCGCCCGGTCCTTGGTCCGCCCGTCCCGGGTGACGATGCCAACCGCACCGGCCACGGCCACACCGGCGGTGGCGATGGCTTCGGCCTGCTCCGGCGACACATGGACGCCGAAGGCGGCGGCCACGGCGATCAGGCCGAGCCAGGTGGACCGTTCGCGGGCACGGTCGAGGAGGAACGTCGAAAGGGCTTTCATGCGGTGTCTCCCAGGAAAAGCCGGCGCTCGGCATCGCGTCGGCGGGTGAGGCCCGGCA
>DASQNC010000042.1 GCA_035645145.1 Azospirillaceae bacterium
CATCCCGCTGGGCGCCAAGCACCGGCTGGCCAATCCGGGCAAGGTGCTGCTGCACCTGATCGAGGTGCAGTCCGGCCCCTACCTGGAGGAGGACGACATCGTCCGCTACGACGAGACCCTCATCGTCCCCCCGGACGCCGCGGACTGACAAAACGGGCGGGGCGGCTGCCGTCCCTGGAGAAAACGGATGGGGCACGGCCCGGTCCCTCGGACCGGGCCGTGCCATGAGTGGCAGCGGAGGGGCAACTGGGCGCCGGGGGAACGAAGCGGACAATCCTCGTCACGGGAGCCGGCGGATTCGTCGGCCGTTTCCTGGTGCCGCTGCTTCTGGCCGATGGCGACGCGGTTCGCGCCGTCGTCCGTGCCGCCGGCCGTCCGGCGCCGAACGGTGCTGCGACCGTGGTGGTCGAGGATCTGGAGGCGGTTGACGATTGGGGGCCGTTGCTGGACGGCGTCGATGCCGTGGTGCATCTGGCGGCCCGCGTCCACATTCCCGGCGACCGCGCACCCGACCGCGCCGTCCGCTACCGGCGCACCAACACCGAGGCCACGGCCGCGCTGGCCACGGCGGCGGCCAGGGCCGGCGTCGACCGCTTCGTCCATGTCAGCACCTTCGCCCTGGCACCCGTGCTGACCTCCTTGGACCGGGGCGTCCTGGACGAGGCCGACGCCTGGGATGCGCATCCGTACGAGATGAGCAAGATCGCGGCCGAGCGGGCGCTGGGCGACATCGCGGACGCCACCGGACTACCGGCCGTCGTCCTGCGCCCGCCGCTGGTCTATGGTCCGGGTGCGGTCGCCAACTTCGCCCTTCTGCTGCGGGCCGTGCGTGGGCGCTGGCCCTTGCCCCTGGGGGCCGTGCGGAACCGGCGGAGCTTGATCTATGTGGGCAATCTTGCGGACGCGGTCAGGGCTTGCCTGCGCCATCCGGCTGCCCCCGGCAACCTGTTTGCGGTCAGTGACGGCGAGGACGTGTCCACGCCCGAACTGGCGCGGCGGCTGGCCCGTGCCATCGGCGCACCGCCGCCGATCCTGCCTCCGGTTCCGCCGGCTCTGCTGGCCGCAGCCTTGAAGCTGGCGGGACGGGGGGGCTGGGTTCAGCGCCTGATGGGAGACGCCTGGCTTGATCCGACGCCGATCCGCACGGCGCTGGGCTGGACGCCGCCGTACACCCTGGACCAGGGGCTTGCGTCGCTCGCAGGGGACCAGGGGCTCGCATCGCTCACGGCCGGCTGAAGGCCGGGGAGGGCGGCCTGGGGGATCTCTCAGGATGCCGACGACAGGCCGGGGCGTGCCGCACCCTGGGTGCGCCGCCCGGAGGCCCACAGCAGGACCAGCGCCCACACGGCAGGCAGCAGCACGGGCAGGTAGACCAGCGGAACCAGTGCCGGCCGCTGGATGCCCATGTTGAGCAGCGCCAGCGCCGCCATCTGGAGGCCGATGCAGACCAGGGCGGCGACAACCAGGCGCAGGGTCCGGCCACGCCGGTTGTGCTCGGCGGCGCCCAGCAGGATGGTCAGGCAGACAAGGGCCGCGGCGGGAATCAGCAGGGGCATCACAATGCGCTGGTGCAGCTCGACCGTCATGCGGCGAAGGACGCGCGGATCGCCGGTCTGGTCGGGCGCCGGGCGCAGCAGTTCCCATATCGGGCGTTCGCGCGCGTCGGGGGCCCTGTTCCTGCGGATCGGCTCGGGGAGGTTCAGCTCCACGATGTAGCGCTCGAACGACAATTCGGAGACCCGCCCGGTGGCGCGGTCGAACTCCTGCCGGGTGCCATTGCGCACCAGAATTTTCGGCGTCTCGCCGGTGTTCAGCATGACACCTTCGGCGGCGACCAGGGTGGCCGGACGGTCGGGCGACCGCTTGTCGTGGATGATCAGGCCGCGCAACTCGCCCGGCCCGGTCAGGTCGCGGACATAGATGGTGACGTTCGGCCCGAAGTCGTTGAACTGGCCCTCGCGGACCAAGGCGAACGACACGCTGTCCCGCATGTGCTGCTGCAGGTGGACCACCTGCTTGTTCGCCGCGGGCGCGATGAACAGCGTCAGGGCGAAACCCAGGACCGTGGCACCGCCAGCCACCCAGATGGCCGGCATGGACAACGGTACCGGACCCAGGCCCGCCGCCCGCATGACGATCAGTTCGCTTTCCTGGATCAGGCGGTTGTAGGTGAAGATGATTCCCACCATCACCCCGATGGGCAGCACCTGGGGCAGGAATGTCGGAACCAGGGCCACCATGAGCTGCGCGAAGAGGCCCAGGCTGGCTCCGGTCTTCAGCGCCAGTTCGATGACCCGGATGGACAGCACCATCCACACCGCAAGGCACAGGACCCCGGTTACGAGCGTACAGCTCGCCAGAAGCTGCTTGAGGATGTAGAGGGATATCCGCATCGGTTCGTCCGGCCGGCTGGATGGAACGGGTTCCGGCCCGGGCCGGAGGATAACCACTTCCGACCGGGCGTGCCACGGCGGCGGGTGCGGCACTTGTCCGTGCCCGGCCGCCATTCGACCGTTGCCCCAGGAGTAATCGAACCAATGCCCATTGGACGTCCGGGCGGCTTCCTGCTCGGCCTTGCCCTGCTCGGCTGTGCCGCACAGGCTTCGTCGTCGGCAGCCCACGATTTCCGGTCGCAGGACATCCGGATCGGCCACCCGTGGGCGGCGCCCGCAACCGCTGGCACAACGGAGGCCTATGTGGCCCTCCTCAACCTGGGCTCGTCCGGGGACCGCTTGGTGGCCGCCGGAACGCCGGGCGCGCGGTCGGCGCGCCTGATGGACCGCAACGGCGCCGAGGTGTCCGGCGGGATCGAACTGCCGCCCGGACGCGGGGTGTCGCTGCGCCCGGGCGGATCGCATGTCCGGCTCGAGGGGCTGGAGCGGCCGTTGCGCCCCGGTGACCGCTTTCCATTGACCCTACGCTTCGCACGGACTCCGGAGGTCACGGTCGATGTGATCGTGGAGGATGCCCCCGCCCATTGACGGGCCGGTTCACAGGCGTGCCCACGCCGGTATCCGGGGGGTGAGCATCGCATCGCCGGCCCGCAGCGGCTGCCCGGTCTCACGGGCGGTCGCAAGATGCTCCAGGCGCAAAAGCGCCAGGGCGCGGGTACCGCGGCCACTGCGGATCTCGCCGGCCTCCCGGTCGTCCAGCATCACCTCGGTACCGGGGGGCGGCAACGGACCGTCCACATCGACGGGCAGCAGGCGCTTCTTCACCAACCCCCGGTACTTTGTGCGCGCGGTCAGTTCCTGTCCCATCCAGCATCCCTTGTCCCAGGCGATGCCGTTCAGCTCATCGAACCCGCTTTCGAGCAGAATGGATTTCTCCGGTACCAGGTCGCGGCTTCCATCCGGCACGCCGAGCGCCAGACGCCACTCGTCGTAATCCGCCGCCGAGAGGAGCGGGACGCGGAGCGCCGACAGGGTCGCGGAGGACGTTTCCGCGGGCAGAACGGCACGTCCACCCAGCACCGGCAGGCGCGGGTCGATGAAGGCCCATCCGCCACCGAACGCCACCGTCGTTCCCGGCGGCGGACCCCCAGACGCCGGGTCCAGGCCGGCGCGTTGCAGGGCGACCGGTCCGAGCAGGGCGGCAACCCGGTAGGTTTGCGGGGCGACGTCGATGGTGACCTTGGCGCGCAGGCGGTACGGCTTCAGCCGCCGTGCCAGGTCTTCGGCCCGGGCGGCTTCGCAGTCCAGCAGATGCACCCCGTCCGCGGGGACGGTGAACAGGTCGTGCAGGTATTTGCCCTGGGGGGTCAGCAGCGCCGCGTAGATGGCCCGCGCGCCGGCCGACGCGACGTCGTTCGAAATCAAACCCTGGAGGAATGCGACCCGGTCGTCCCCACCGACCACGACGATTCCACGGTCTTCCAGAACCAAGGCGCCGTTCGGCTCAGGCATTCCGTCCATGCGTCCCTCCTTGCTGCATCCCCGCCGGTAGGTGGGGCGCCGGGACGGATTCTCAACCGCCTTGGAGTCCCCGGCTGTTCGAGGGCGTCGGTGCAAGGCCGTTCGGACGAGGTGGCCTGAAGGATCGGGCAGACAACCGTCCGCGCCGTTGGCGATCCCCGCAGCCGCCGGTGTTCTGGGGCGGTGTTCCGGCGAGCGAAGCCGGACCGGATGATGGAGGCGGCCGTGCGGTCGATGCGCTTTGCGATGGCGGTGTTCGTGGGCGCGGCCTGCGCGGGGGTGTCGGGATGCGGACACAGGCCGGAACCTGTGCCCGAACACGCCGAAGTGGTCCCCTTCGTCTACAGGGGGCCCGTCTACTGCTACAGGACGCTCGGTCAGCCCGACTGCCATGTCGAACCGCAACGCGGGCAGACCGAACGCCTGATCGGGGCCTATGTGCCCCGCGAGCCTGCGCGTTGATCCGCCTCAGGGCATGATCACGCGGTCGATGGTGTAGACGTAGCCGTTGTCCGCCCGGGTGTTGGCCAGGATCTGGGCGTTGCCGACACGCGGCGGCTGTTGCAGGCCGCGCACCGGAACCCGGTCCAGATTGCCGTTCGGCACGAAGCCGTCCACGTTCAGGCGGTCCGGCGGCACGTTGTCGAAGACGATGTGCTGGCGGACGAGGGTTTCCAGCCGCGGACGGTTTTCGGGCTGCATCAGCTCGCTTAGCGTGTTCGCCGGCAGGCGCTGGAAGGCCTCGTCGGTCGGTGCGAACAAGGTGAACTGCCCGCCGGAGGCCGCCAGGGCCGTATCCAGGCCGGTGGCGCGGAGCGCCTGGACAAGCGTCGAATAACGCGGGTTGCTGGACAACGTCGTCATCACGTCGGCGGCCGATGCGGCCCCCGCGCTGAGCGCCAGGGCTGCTGCAGCGCCGGCCAGCATGCTGCGGAAGCGTGCCATATCCATTGCTCCTTGCACTGAAAAATGGGGCCGTCGCGGCCCTCGCCGTTGTAAATGCGCGAAACCCATGCTCGGCACACGTGCCCTGGCGAATTCGCCGTTGGGGGTATTCCCATTGCGGCCTCCACCGGTCGGAATGGCCGCCGCGCCCGCGCGGTTGCGGAGCATTCGGAGCAACGGCATGGTTCGCGGGCCTAACGTGGGGACCGCCTGAGCGGAATTCGCTCGATCGGAAAAGCAGATGGGGCATGGCCTGATTCATGGGATCGGACCATGCCCTGGGAGGGCCGGGATGGAAGATGTCGAATGCGTGGTGATCGGGGCCGGGGTCGTCGGTCTGGCGGTCGCCCGGGCTCTTGCCCTCGAGGGGCGCGAAGTCGTCGTACTGGAGGCCGCGGACAGCATTGGCACCGGCACCAGCTCGCGCAACAGCGAGGTGATCCACGCCGGCATCTACTATCCCAAGGGGAGCCTGAAGGCGCGACTGTGCGTGGCCGGGCGCGACGCGCTCTACGCCTATTGCCGGGACCACGGCGTGCCGTTCCGCAATTGCGGCAAGCTCATCGTCGCCACCGACGAGAGCCAGGAGGCCAAGCTCGCCGACATCCGGGCCAAGGCTCAGGCCAACGGTGTGGAGGATCTGCGCTTCCTGACCGGCACGCAGGCGCGTGCCATGGAACCCGAACTGCGCTGCACGGCTGCGCTGCTTTCCCCCAGCACCGGCATCGTGGACAGCCACGCCCTGATGCTGGCCTATCAAGGGGATGCGGAGGATCGTGGGGCCATGGTGGCCTTCCTGTCCCCCATCATCGGAGGGCGCATCACCGACCCGGGGATCGAGCTGGAGGTGGGCGGGGCCAATCCGGTTCGTATCCGTTGCCGCTACCTCGTCAATGCCGCCGGCCTCCATGCCCAGGACATCGCGAGGACGATCCACGGCATTCCGGCCGCTACGATCCCGCCCACCCATTACGCCAAGGGCAACTACTTCAGCCTGGCGGGGCGGAGCCCGTTTTCGCGCCTGGTCTATCCCATTCCCGAGCCGGGCGGGCTCGGCGTCCATCTGACCATCGACATGGCGGGCCAAGCCCGCTTCGGCCCCGACGTGGAGTGGATCGACCGCATCGACTATGCGGTCGATCCACGCCGGGCCGACAAGTTCTATGGCGAGGTGCGGAAATATTGGCCCGGCCTGAAGGACGGCGCCTTGATGCCCGGTTATGCCGGGGTTCGGCCCAAGCTCGTGCCCGCGGGCGGTGGGGACAGCGACTTCCTGATCCAGGGGCCGCGGGACCACGGCGTACCAGGGCTGGTGAACCTGTACGGGATCGAATCCCCGGGGCTCACCTCGTCGTTGGCCATCGCCGCCGAGGCCGCGGCCGCCCTGCTGGAACGCCAGCCCGAACCCATGCCGGCGTGAAGGGGCTCCGACCACCGGTTCGTCCGCGGACGCTTGCCAGTGGGCGCCTCACAGGGGGCGCTTGACAGGGGCATGGCGGGGCGGCACCTCCTCGCATCCTCGAAGACAAGGACGCGACGCCATGGCCGTGAAGAAGAACCCCCTGGGGCTCAATCCGCTCCAACTGAAGACGTTGACGCTGCTGCAGGAGCTGGCACGGTTGCCGGACCATGGGGAACCGGTGGACGGCGGTGTCCGTGTGACCAATCTGCCCCAGCCCCACGGCGACCACTTCCACCTTGGCCCCAGCGTGGTCCTCGCCCGCGATGCCACCGGCCTGCACAACCCCGCGCCATGGGCGGTGCTGGAGCGCAAGGGGCTGATCCAGTCCCGGTTCCCCAATGGTGCCGTGGTCACCGAAGCCGGCCTCGCCTACGACACCGGCCTGCGCGACCAGATCCTGCACCGTTCCGGGCACTAACCTTCTTGGCCGTGGGCGACCGCGCTCAGTTCACCTTGTGGTACCGCTTGTACCAGGTGGCGAAGCGCGGCAAGCCCTCGGCCAGGGATGTCTTGGGCGAGAAGCCGAGGTCGCGCTGGCTGGCCGAGATGTCGGCGGAGGTTGCGACCACGTCCCCCGGCTGCAGCGGCGCGAACTCGATGGTCGCCTTGCGGCCCAACGCGTCCTCCAGGATGCGGACGTAGTCCAACAGTTCCTCGGATTTGCTGTTGCCCAGATTGTAGGTCGCGTGCCGGACGCCCATCGCGTCGGGCGCGGCCGGACGGTCGAGGGCGGCGACGATGCCGGCGACGATGTCGTCGATGTAGGTGAAGTCCCGCCGCATCCGGCCTTCGTTGAAGACCGTGATGGGCTTGCCGGCCATGATGGCGTCCGCGAACTGGTAGGCGGCCATGTCGGGCCTGCCCCAGGGGCCGTAGACGGTGAAGAACCGCAGGCACGTGGCCGTCAGTCCACGGGTGTGGCAGTAGCTGTAGGTGATCAACTCGTCCGCGCGCTTGGTCGCGGCATAGAGCGAGATCGGCCGATCCACGCGGTGCTCCGGTGCGAACGGCAGCTCCGTATTCGCGCCGTAGACGGACGAGGTGCTGGCATAGACGAAGTTGCGCAGGCTTTCGCAGCGCATCGCCGCTTCCAGCATCACGACTTGTCCCATCACGTTGGATTGGACGTAGGCGTACGGATTGACCAGCGAGTAGCGCACGCCGGCCTGGGCCGCCAAGTGCACGATGCCATCGACAGCGCCGGCTTCCTTGAAGGCCGCTTCCACCCCGTCCCGGTCCGAAATGTCGACCTGCAGGAATCGGAAGCCGGGCCGATCCTGAAGCCAGGACAGGCGCGCCTTCTTCAAGTCGACCGAGTAATAGTCATTCAGATTGTCCAGCCCGACGACCGTCTCGCCACGCACCAGCAATGCCTGTGCGACGTGGGAACCAATGAAACCGGCTGCGCCGGTGACGATGACGGTCATGAGGTTCGGGTCCGGTAAGCGGTTTGGCGGAAACGGCTATATGCACACCCTCAACCGCGCACGCCATATTTTCAACCCGGCGGACGCTGCCCTCAGTTCAGCCCGGCCCGCGCCGTGTTGGGTTCGTAGCGGCCGTCCTTGAACGTGCCGAATCGCTTGGGCACGTCCGGGTGCGCCACGGGCCCGTTTTCGCCGTCGGGCACCAGGTTCTGCTCGGATACGTAGGCGACATACGGGCCCTGCGTTCCGATCGCCAGCAAATGGTAGAACGGCTGGTCCTTGGAGGGCCGGATCTCTTCCGGGATGGCCTGCCACCAGGACTCGGTGTTGGCGAACACCGGGTCCACGTCGAATACGACCCCGCGGAACGGGAACAGCCTGTGCCGCACCACATCGCCAAGACGGAACTTCGCCACTCGTGTCATCGCGGTTTCCGGTCTGCGTACATTCAACACCGTCCCGTTGACATGGGTGTCAGCGGCGAGCCCTGCCATCGGCCCGTCCCACGGCCGGCACGCCCCTCGACCGGCACGCCGTTGCGCCGGGGTGCCGGACCGGCCATCTGTCATCGTGGACAAGCGGAGGAAACCCATGTTCACGGCGTTGCGCAAGAAAGTTGAAATGCCGCTGCCTTCCGAGGCGCTGCCCGGGCGCGACACGCCCATGGATGTGCCGGCCCGGCATGCCGTCCTTGGCACGCCGATGAAGCCGCCGTTTCCCGACGGCATCGGGACGGCGGTGTTCGGGATGGGCTGCTTCTGGGGGGCCGAGCGGCTGTTCTGGACCCTGCCGGGCGTCTATACGACCGCCGTGGGCTATGCCGGCGGCTTCACTGCGAATCCCACCTACGAAGAGGTCTGTTCCGGTCGGACCGCCCATGCCGAGGTGGTGCTGGTGGCGTTCGATCCGGCTCGGATCGGGTACGAGCAACTGCTCCAGACCTTTTGGGAAAACCACGATCCGACCCAAGGGATGCGGCAGGGCAACGACATCGGCACCCAGTACCGGTCCTGCATCCATGTGCAAACCCCGGACCAGCGGGCCGCCGCCGAACGCAGCCGGCAGGCCTATGCCGAGGCCCTCGGGCGGGCGGGCCTCGACCCGGTCACCACCGAGATCGTCGAGGCCCCGGTCTTCTATTACGCCGAGACCTACCATCAGCAGTACCTGCACAAAAATCCGAACGGCTATTGCGGGATCGGTGGGACGGGTGTGACTTGCCCGATGCCCCGGACCGCCTGACGCGGCGGGCACACCCTCCACCACATGCTCGAAACGGTGGGGAGCGTTGAACTCGTTCCCCACCGTTGAGCCGCACCGCCCCTCGGAGATCCCGCCGGAACCCTTTCCGACGAACTCCGGTGCCCGTTAGATTCCCCGGCCCGCCGCCGTCACCCGGTCGTCGGCCGTTTCGCGCGCCGCGAAGCCACCATAGGCCGCCAGCCCGCCAAGGATCAGGTGCAGCCAGACGTCGTGGCTGAACAACGGCATCAGGCCGAACAGCGTGTTGAGGCCGGGGATCAGGCCGAAGACCATCAGCACAGCGTAAACGACCGCCGTCACCCGGTTGTAGGTGCGCGAGCCGCTCCAGCTACGATACGCCACAATCCCCCACACGCCGAACAGCAGGTGGGCGATGTTGTGCAACGTGTTCACCGGGAACAGGCCGAACAGGCGCGGATAGTCCGTTGCGGCCGCGCCCGCCGCCGGGTCGGCGGCGGGCTGGGGGGTTACACCGGGGAAGAAGCCGGCGAGGCCGGCCACCAGAAAGCCTATGCCCAGGATCAGGGCGATTGTGCGGGTTGTCATGCGGGGTCCTCCATCGTGGGTTTTTGCGTCCGTGCCGATCAGCCGGGTTGCACCGGCATCCGGTCTTCACGGGGGATGGGCAGGTGCCGTGCCTCGGGGACATTCCGGCCGGGTTCCCGGTCGATGCCTTCGCTCCGCATCCCTCCGCGATCCCGGTCGCGATGGTCCAATGTCCGGTGCCGCCGTTGGTCCGCGCCTGCCTCGTGCCCGACGACGCCGATCTTGTGGCGGTAGGACAACTCACCCCCCAGCCAGCCGGTGACGCCCAGGATGCCCGCGGTTGCCGCGGAAAGGCCGAGCGCCAGCCCATCCTCCGCGCCCCGCACGGGGTCGCGTCGGCGAAGTCCCCAGTTCAGGGCCGCCAAGCCCATCGCCAGCAGGTTGCCGGCGGCATGCGCATGGCCCGCCGGCGTCCGGGCCCGACCGATGGTCGTATAGTCGATGGCCCCCAATGCGCCCGCGGCCACGCCCGTGCCCGCGCCTGCCAGCAGCAGCCAGGACGAGGAGCGGGCCCAGAACGGATCCCGGGTCGCCCGGAACGCAAGGTCCGTCCCCAACGCTGCAACCAGGAATGCGATGGGGAACGGAACCATCATGGGATGCAGGGGGTGCCCGCCGATCGCGGCGTTGCTGGTCACGCCTTCGTCGTGATGCGGGTCGTGCCGCAGGCTCGAAACCGGATCCATCGCAGCCTCGTCGTACAGGGCTTTGACGGACAAACACGCGAACGGGCGTCAAGTCCCACACAGGGTTGGAAAACCGGCTGCCGGACCCCTGCGGATGCCCTGCCGGACACGTGTGACGTACGGCGATGGAGCTGGTTCGTTGGGGGCGGCCATCCCCCATCCTGTCCAAGATGGTTAGTCGGCCGGCAGCCATTTCCGCCGGGTCGGGATCGCCCTACAGTCCTGATCCCATTGCTCCCCGACCCTCCGTCCCGAGACGCCATGACGTTCACACCCCTCAATCCCGAATACGAGGCCGATTTGCGGCGCATGTTCCAGTCGCAGGGACTGATGGGGCATCTGGGGGCTCGGCTGACCCGGATCGAACCGGGGCTGGTGGAAATCGAGGCGGCCTTCCGCTCCGGATTGTCCCAGCAGAACGGCTTTTTCCATGCGGGTGTCAGCAGTGCACTTGCCGATACCGCGGGCGGGTTCGCGGCCTTCACCCTGTTCCCACCGGGGCGCGATGTGTTGACGGTGGAGTTCAAGATCAACCTGATGGCTCCGGCCAAAGGCGACCGCCTGCGGGCCCGTGGGGCGGTGGTTCGGTCCGGCCGGTCCCTGACGGTGTGCGAGCTGGATGTCTTCGTGACGGATGGCGGACGGGAAGTGGCCTGCGCCAAAGGTCTGCAGACGCTCATGCGCATGGAGCCCCGGCCGGCCTGAGGGTTGGCCGGCGAGGGCGCCGCGACGGGTGTGGACGATGGTTGTTGCAGGGGTCCCCGAAGTGGAGGACCCGGACCATGATCTCCAGCCGGATGCACGGTGTCGTCGATTACCTTTATGCGGGAGCGGCTCCCGTCGGCGCGCGGCGTGTGGGGGCCCCACCGGGTGTCGTCCGCGCCATGGACGCGGTGGCCGCCGGATCGGCGGTCTATGCGCTGACCACCGACTACGAGCTCGGCCTCGTCCCCGTCCTGTCCATGCGCCAACACTTGATGGTGGACGCGGCCCTGGGCGTCGGACTGCTGACGGCGGCGATGCGGGTGGATGCGCCGCCGCGGGTGCGGACCCTTTTGGCCGGCATGGGGGCGTTCGCGCTGGTCGCCGCGGCCCTGACCGATCGTGAAAGTGGAACCGAACGGCGGACGGCCGTGTCCAGGCGCAACCAAGCGCGGGTGGCCTCGGCCCGGTTGGCCAAGGCCGGTGCCTTTCTCGACCACCGCAATGTGCCAGCCGACACGGTTGGTTCATTGGGGGGCGCATAGGGAAGGGGGCGCCCCTCACGGCGCCCTCGGTTCCTGTCGCCCTGTTCCCGGTGCCCAGGGAACGTGGGTGGGCTCTCAACCCGCATCCGGGCCGGCGGGCCACACCTTCATCGCCGCCGGTCCGCCTTCTCCCAGGCCCTCCTCGTAGTGGACGCTGGTGCCCGGTTTGAGGTCCTCGAAGCGGGCGCCGCGGACGGCATTGGCATGGAAGAACAGGCGGGCCCCCGCCGCCGTGGTGACGAAGCCGTGCCCGGCATCCTTGAAGATGTCGGCGATCCGCCCGGGCACCGCGGCCGGGTGCGTCTTCACATCGCCGCGCATCAAGTCTTTCTGGTCGTCGAGCTGCCGCTCCGCCGCCTTGAACGCGTCGCGCACGGAGGTGTGGACGTCGGGGCTCGTGTAGCGCTCCTGCGCCTTGTGCGGCTTACGGCTGACCACGACGTCGCTGCCGGGCAAGGACAGTTCGATGTGCACGTCGTAGACATTCCCGGTGCGGCGCTGCTTGTGGAGGGCTTCGACCGAGACGCGAATGCCGATCAGTCGGTCGAACCGCTGCTCGAGCTTGGCGATCCGATCGCGGATGTCGGCCTCCAGCTCGGGGGTGGGCTCCATGTTGTGATAGGCGATGATCGGCTCTTTCTGAAACGGCATGGCGAACCTCGACCTCGTTCCAAGTAACCGTCTCGAACATCCGTGGGGGAATGGCGGTTCCCCCTTGGATGTCGTTGTCACGGGCTGGTCGTGGGTGGGCCGGAATGCTGTTCGATTTGCGCCGGGTGATGTCGCGGATAGCCAGCGAAGGGGTCGACGAAGGGCTGGTCTACCGGCAGGAAAAACTGCACGAACGCCCGATGGCGGCAGCGCGCCGTCCCGGTGCGCTGCTGTGCCCGATCTGCGGGACTTCGGCGGCGCGCTTCCTTCCGTTTGGTTTGGCGCGGCGGCCCAACGCGCTTTGCCCGGGCTGCGGGTCGGTCGAGCGGCACCGCTTCCTGTGGCTGTTCCTGACCGGGCACACCGATTTCTTCCGCCGCCGGTACGCGGTGCTGCACACCGCCCCCGAGCCCTGCTTGGAGCCGGCGTTCCGGGCCTGGCACGGCCGCGGCTACATCTCGCTCGACCGCTTCGACCCGCAGGCGGACGTGCAGGCGGACCTGACGGACCTGCCCTTTGCCGACCACCGCTTCGACGTCATCGTCTCGTCCCATGTGCTGGAGCATGTCCCCGACGACCGGGCGGCCATGGCGCAGCTTGCCCGTGTCCTCAAGCCTTCGGGTTGGGCGGTGCTGATGTTCCCTTACACGCCAAAGGCCGCCGTGACGGACGAGGATCCATCGGTGGATGGCCCGGCGGCACGCATGGCCCGCTGGGGCCACCCCTATCACTACCGCGCCTACGGCCGGGACGTTGTCGACAGGTTGCGGGCCGCCGGCCTGGAACCGCAGGTCTTCGACAGCCGGCGTGTGCTGAGCCCCCATCGCAGGCGGCGTCACCGGGTCAACGCCAACTTCCTGTTTCTTTGCCGGCGGGGCTGACCCCGGTTGCCGGGAGGCGGACCGCCGGGAAGCCGCGACCCAGCCATTCATGCGGGACGTGTGCCACCCGGCCGGGGATGTTTCCTGGAATCTCGCCGGAATCGAAGGAGGGGCGGCCGCCAATCCCGACTGAAAAGAAGAAGGGCGCCCTTTCGGGCGCCCTTCGCGTTTCTGGTCCTCTCGGATGGTCCATGGAGGGCTCCCCCCCTCGGACCCGGGCCCCGTCCTAGTGAACGTCCGCCCAAACCTTCCGCTTCACGGCATACAGCATGCCCGCCATGACCAGGAGGAACAGCATGACCTTCACGCCGGTCTGCTTGCGGACCTCCAGGTTCGGTTCGGCCGCCCAGGTCAGGAACGTGGTCACGTCCTTGGACATCTGCTCGACGGTGTTCGGCGCGCCGTCGGCATAGGTCACCTGGCCCTCGCTCAGGGGGGCCGGCATGGCGATCTGATGGCCGGGGAAGTACTTGTTGTAGTGCATCCCCTGGCCGAGCTGGAAGCCGGCCGGCGCCTGTTCGTAGCCGACCAGCAGCGCATGGATGTAGTCCTCGCCACCCGGCCGGGCCTTGACGATCACCGACAGGTCGGGCGGATAGGCGCCGCCGTTGGCCGCACGGGCCGCCTGCTCGTTGGCGAACGGGGCCTTGAAGCGGTCGGCCGGGATCGCCTTGCGCTGGTACATCTCGCCATCATCGTTCGGCCCGGCGGTGACCTCGTCCTGCGCCGCGATGGCCTGAACCTCCTTCTCCGTGAAACCCAGCGCCTGCAGGTGCCGGTAGGAGAGCAGGTTCATGGAATGGCAGCTGGCGCAGACCTCCTTGTAGACCTGGAAACCGCGCTGGGCGGATGCCCGGTCGAAGGTGCCGAAGATGCCGCCGTGCTGCCATTCCTGCACCGGGACGGGCACGGCCTCGCCAGCGGCAAGCGCTTCACCCGACATCAGGGCAACGGTGGCCAGGGCGGCGGCCATGGCCGCCCGCTTCGTCGCCTTCAGCATCACGCCTTCTCCATGGGCTTGGTCGCCGCGGCGGAACCGGCCAGACGGCCGCCACCCTTCAGTACGGGTTCCGCAATCGATGTCGGCAGCGGCCGGGGCCGCTCCAGCTTGCCGAGCAGCGGCAGGATCACGAGGAAGTAAGCAAAGTAGTACAGGGTCGCGAGCTGGCCATACAGGACGTAGGGCTGCTCGGCCGGCTTGGCCCCGACCCAGCCCAGGATCAGCGTGTCCAGCACCAACAACCAGAAGAAGATCCGGCCCAGCGGACGGTACTTCATCGAGCGCACGGGCGAGGTGTCCAGCCAGGGCAGGACGAACAGCACGGCGATGGCGCTGAACATGGCCAGCACGCCGCCGAGCTTGGAGTCGATGAACCAGATGTTGAAGTTGATCGCACGCAGGATCGCGTAGAAGGGCAGGAAGTACCATTCCGGCACGATGTGCGGCGGCGTCACCAACGGGTTCGCCGGGATGTAGTTGTCCGGGTGGCCGAGGTAGTTGGGCGCGAAGAAGATGAAGCCCGCGAAGATCAGCAGGAACACCGTCAGCGCGAAGGTGTCCTTGACCGTCATGTACGGGTTGAACGGCACCGCATCCTGCGGGCCCTTCATGTCGATGCCCTTGGGGTTGCCCGAACCGACACCCGGCGCGTGCAGGGCGGCCACGTGCAGGAGCACCACGCCCAGGATCACGAACGGCATGAGGAAGTGCAGGGCGAAGAAGCGGTTCAGGGTCGGGTTGTCGACCGAGAAGCCGCCCCACAGCCAGGTCACCACCGCCTCGCCGACCAGGGGCAGGGCGGAGAACAGGTTGGTGATGACGGTGGCGCCCCAGAAGCTCATCTGGCCCCAGGGCAGTACATAGCCCATGAACGCCGTGGCCATCATCAGGAGGAGGATGACCACGCCGATCATCCACAACAGCTCACGCGGCTGCTTGTAGGAGCCGTAGTGCAGGCCGCGGAAGATGTGGATGTAGACGGCGATGAAGAAGAACGAGGCGCCGTTCATGTGGATGTAGCGCAGGAGCCAGCCGGAGTTCACGTCGCGCATGATGCGCTCGACCGACTGGAAGGCATGCGCCGTGTGGGGGGTGTAGCTCATCGCGAGGAACAGGCCGGTGAGGATCATCGTCACCAGCATGACCATCGAGATGGCGCCGAAGGACCACAAGTAATTGCAGTTCTTCGGCATCGGGTATTCGTTGTACTCGTGGTGCATCCACGTGAATATCGGTAGGCGCGAGTCCACCCAGCGCACCACCGGATTCTTCCATTGCATCGCTGCCATGACGTCTTTCCTTGTTGGCGCGGGCGGTTAGCCGATCCGGATCACGGTGTCGGACGTGAAGGTGTATTCCGGCACCACCAGGTTCTGCGGGGCGGGGCCCCGGCGGATGCGCCCGGACGTGTCGTAGTGCGAGCCGTGGCAGGGGCAGAACCAGCCATTGTAGTCCCCCTTGACGTCCGAGGACTTCTGGCCGTTCGGCACGCAGCCGAGGTGCGTGCAGATCCCGACCAGGACCAGCCATTCGGCCTTCTGGACCCGCTCCTCGTCCTTCTGGGGGTCCTTGAGCTCGGCGATGGGGGCGGAGCGGGCGGCCTCGATTTCCTCGGGCGTGCGGCGGCGGATGAACACCGGCTTGCCGCGCCAAGTGACGGTGACCGACTGACCGACCTGGATCGGCGACAGATCGACGTCGATGCTCGCCAGCGCCAGGGTATCGGCGGCGGGGTTCATCGAGTTGATGAAGGGCCACGCGACCGAGGCCGCACCGACCACGCCGACGGCGGCGGTCGTCAAGTACAGGAAGTCGCGCCGGGTCTCACCCGCGCCGTGGCCACCATGCGCGCCGTGGCCGCCTTGCGCGGCCGAGGGGGCGGAATTCGCCATTGTGCCTCAACTCTCCCCTTTGCCACGGCCTGCCGCCGGGGCGTGTCCTTTGCTCCACCGCCGCCCGACGGGCCGGGGGCGCTGCGTCCAACGCGGTTTCCGCGTAGGGGGCGACCGCCAGCGCATGCACGCAGGCGGCGCCGCCAAACGGATGCGGTCCGCGATGGCGTGCATATACATGGCATGCCATGCATTGCCTAGACAGATGCGCCGGACATCTTGTCGCTGAGACTCATTCGGCATGGTTGTAATGGGAGGGTAAGTTATTGATGAGGTTGGTTCTTTTTGAACCGGACATACCACAGAACACTGGCACGCTGATGCGCCTGTGCGCCTGCCTGGGTGTCCATCTGGACGTGGTCGAGCCGTGCGGATTCATCCTGGACGACCGGCGCATGCGCCGGGCCCTGATGGACTACTGGCAGCATCTGGAATGGACGCGCCATGCCTCGTGGCAGACCTTCCTGTCGGCCCGTCCGGGCGGCCGTCTGGTGCTGCTGGATGTGGCCGCGGACACCGATTATCCCGATTTCGCCTTCCGTCCCGACGACATGCTTTTGGCCGGAAGCGAGGGGGCCGGCGTGCCGGACACCGTGAAGGCGCAGGTGGACGCGGCCGTCCGGATCCCGATGCGGTCCGGACCGCGCTCGCTGAACGTCGCGGTGGCGAGCGCCATGGTAATTGGCGAGGCGCTGCGGCAGACGGGACTGTTTCCCGGTCGGAGGGACTCGGGTCAGGGTCCCGGAGGCCACGATCCCGGGGGGGAATGCGGCTGAAGGGGCGGCCGGTGGGGCTGGGGAATGGCCGGACGGATGCCCGGATGCCCAGGCACCCGTCCGGTGCGGGTCACCTCTTGCCCCGCAGCATGTCCTTGATGCCACCAATGAAGTTCTGGATCCTGCCTTCGGCCTTGTCCGAACGGCCTTCGGCTTCGGTCTTGCTGTCGCCCATCATTCGACCGGCGGCTTCCTTGATCCCGCCCTTCGTCTGCTTGGCGGCCCCTTTCACACGGTCCTCGTCCATGACAGGACCTCCTGTTTCAAGGCTGCGATGCCGGTTAAACGGTTTGCGGTGCCCGCGGGTTGCCCGAACCGTGTGCCGTGTGGAAATGGGGCCGCCGTGCAAATAGAGTGCGGCCCGACCACACCGCCCCCCGACGCCTGCGGAGCCCGCGCGCCGAATGCCCCGTCCCGACGACAGCGCCACCGAGCCGGACGAGATCCGGCATCGCAAGACCACGGCCGCCCAATGGTTCGAGGAGATCCGAACCCGAATCTGCACCGCGTTCGAGCGGCTGGAGGACGAGTTGGCCGGAGGGCCGCACGGGGATCTTCCCCCCGGGCGGTTCGAACGCAAGGCCTGGGCACGGACCGACCAGGTGACGGGCGAGCCGGGCGGCGGCGGCGTCATGGCCATCATGAAGGGGCGGGTGTTCGAGAAGGTCGGCGTCAACGTCTCGACCGTCTGGGGCACCTTCAGCCCGGAATTCCGCAGCCAGATCCCGGGTGCCGCCGGGGACGGGCGGTTCTGGGCCTCGGGCGTCAGCCTGGTCGCGCACATGCGCTCGCCCCTGGTCCCGGCGGTGCACATGAACACCCGCCACATCGTCACCACCAAGGGCTGGTTCGGCGGCGGCGCCGACCTGACGCCGATGTTCCCGGACAGCGCGGAAACCGCGGAGGATGCGGCGGCCTTCCACGCCGCACTGAAGACCGCCTGCGACGCCCACGATGCCGGCTATTACCCGCGCTTCAAGGAATGGTGCGACCGCTACTTCTTCCTGCCGCACCGGGGCGAGCCGCGTGGTGCCGGCGGCATCTTCTACGACCAGTTGGACTCCGGCGACTGGGAACGGGATTTCGCCTTCACCCGGGATGTCGGTCTGGCCTTCCTCTCGGTCTACCCGGAAATCGTGCGCCGGCGCATGCACTTGCCCTGGACCCCGGAACAGCGGGAGCATCAGCTGGTCCGGCGGGGGCGCTACGTGGAATTCAACCTGATCTATGACCGGGGTACGACTTTTGGGTTGAAGACAGGCGGGAATACCGAGGCCATCCTGATGTCGCTGCCGCCGGAGGTCCGCTGGCCTTGAGGTGAGCGGGGGGCCTTGCAGGTTTCGGCTCCCCGCTCCCCCGGTTTCTCAACCGGCAGCAATCCGGCGCTCCAGTTCCGACAGACAGGCCGCCCGGTCCGGACGGTAGTCGCGCTCCTCCCACCACCGTTCCACGATGCCCAGCAGCCGGCCGACCTCGGGGCCGGGCGGTACGCCGCGGGCGAGCGCATCCTTGCCTTTCAGCGGGAAAACCATTGGCGTCCAGTCCGCCGCGGCCGCAAGTGCCGCGCGCAGAGCATTGGCGGGCGGGGCCTCCGCGGGCGGGATCGTTTCGTCCGCCGCCGCCAGCCGCGCCAGATCCGTATAGGCGTCCGAGCCCAGGTGGTGCAGTGCACGGCGGCGGTCGCGTTCGTCCGCCTCCAGCCGGACGCCCGTCGGCGGGGCCGCGCAGCGGACCAGACGGTCGCGGTGGGCATTGGAGAGCTTGAGGCGCGCCGCCACGGCCAGCGCCACATCCGGATCCCGCGGCAGGAGCGCGGCCAGCCTGAGGATGGCGTCGCCCGGCAGGCCCAGCGCATGGTCGAGACGGACGAGGCGGTCCAGGCGCTTGGCATCGGTCGCGTCGGCAAGCACGTGTCCGACGACGCCTTCCCCCTGCATCAGGCGCCAGACCGCCGCCGGATCCGGCGCTTCCAACAGGCGGAGCGTCTCGGCCTGCACGCGTTCGCCCGAGAGGCGGGGGAGGGCCGATGCCATGTCGCGGCAGGCGGCCAACTGGTCGGGGGCGGGCGGTTCCTTTCCGTACCAGGCCAGGAACCGGAAAAAGCGCAGCAGTCGCAGCACGTCCTCGCACAGGCGCTGGCGCGGGTCGCCGATGAAGCGGACCCGGCCCGCCTCCAGGTCGGCCAATCCGCCGAAGAAATCGTACAGCCGCCCGTCCGGGTCCATGAACAGGGCGTTGAACGTCAGGTCGCGGCGGGCGGCGTCGGCCTCCCAGTCGTCGGTGAAGGCCACCGTCGCATGGCGCCCGTCGGTGTCAACGTCCCGCCGCAGCGTCGTGATCTCGTAGGGCCGGCCGCCGGACACCGCGGTCACGGTGCCGTGGGCGATCCCGGTCGGCACGGCCTTCAACCCGGCGGTTTCCACCAGGGCGAGCACCCGGTCCGGCGGAAGCGGCGTGGCGATGTCCACGTCCTTCACCGGGCGCCCGGCCACCGCGTCCCGGACGCATCCGCCCACATAGCGGGCCGGAGCGCCGCCGGCCGCCAGCGCCGCCATGACCGCCTGTGTGCGCGGGTCCCGCATCCACGGCTGCGGCGGCAGGATGCCGGAGGGGCCGGTCAAGGGGACCGCCCCCCGGCATCATCCGGTGCCGGGGGGGGCGGCTGCCGCGGCGTGATCGTGCCCTCGACGACCCGGCCGTCCTCGACGTGCGCGGGCGTGTAGACACCGCCTGGAGGGGCCCCGCCGGTCAGGGCCATGGCGAACAGGACCCCGGCCGCCAGCACGGCGCCGGCCGGCAGCAGCAGATGCCACGGGACGTCGGCGTACCAGGGGGGGGGCGTGCCGGCCGCGATGTCGTGCGCACGCCGCCGTTCCACCGCCGACCACGCGAGGAATGCGAGGGTGGGCAGGAGCAGCGGCACAAGGACCATCAGCAGGATACGGATCATGTGCCCCCCCGCAGAACGTCCCGCAGGTTCACCAGCATGCCTGCCGTCGCGCCCCAGATGTAGCGGTCGCCGTAGACGAAGGCGTAGTAGCTGCGCTGGGCGCCTTTGAACTCGCGGGTGTGGCGCTCGCAATTGGCGGGATCCAGCACGAAGTCGAGCGGCACCTCGAAAACCTCGGCCACCTCGTTGGGGTCCGGCTTCAGGATGAACGGGGGGCGGATCAGTCCGACGACGGGCGTGATCTCGTAACCGGTGCGGGTGGCATAGGTGTCCAGCCGGCCGACGACGTCCACCCGGGGCGGGGCCAGGCCGATCTCCTCGTCGGTTTCCCGCAGGGCCGCCGCTTCCGCGTCGCGGTCGTCGGTTTCGATCCGGCCGCCGGGAAAGCTGATCTGGCCGGCGTGGGACGACAGGTGCGCGGTGCGCTGGGTGAAAAGGATGGTCGCCCCGTCCGGGCGCGTGACGATCGGCACCAGGACCGCCGCCGGCGTGAGCACGGCCGGCCGGCCGAGGCCGGGGTTCAGGTCGTCGTCCCCCCGTCTGGCCAGGAGGCGCGGGGGCCGGCCTGCCAGCCGGGAGAAGCAGGCGCGGACGTCTTCGCCCGTCACGGTCGGCGTCACGATGCGTCCGGTTTGCCCAGCGGGAAAAAGATTCCGTTGCTCCATACGCCGATGTGCGCCTCGCCGCCGATATCCCGCTCCGTACCGAGTTCCACCAGCGCGTAGAAGGGGGCCCGGTCGATGCGGGCCTCCAGGCCGGGTCTGACGAGGATATACGGACGGGGCTCCCCGCTGCCAGGGTCGAACCGCACGTGGATCGGGTGGTCGGGGCCGGCCTGCACGTGCTCGTCCAGATTGGTGCGGAATGTCAGCACCTGCGCCTCGCCGGTCCCGGAGGCATCGATCTCGACCGCGACGAAGGGGGCGTCCTCCACCTCGATACGCCCCCGCTCGGCGGGTGTGATCAGCCAATAGTCGCCGGCCTCGTCCCGACGCAGGACCGACGCGAACAGCTTGACCAATTCCAGCCGCCGGATGGGCGAGCCGTGATAGGTCCACGTCCCGTCCGTGAGGATGCGGATCTGGTAGCGCTCGTCCGCAGCCGTCGGACCGGCTTGTCCTGCGACCGTATTGCCCTGCGGCATCTTGATCCCTACGGCTGGATCAGGGGGAGCCGAATTTGTCATCGTGGGCGCCGCACCAGAGACGTTGCCACATCATTAACCCGCGTTGTTAACATGGGAACGCCCACTGCGTTCTGAAACGCCGCCGGGGCGACGCGAACGCCGAACCGGCGGAAGGCACTCGACCCGTCCGGGCCCCTGATCCGGGGCCCTGGCCCTTCGTCCCGCTCTTGCCCCGTCCAGGAGACCGACGCGTGACCGCCACCAGTTCCACCCGGACCCCGGCCGGCCCCGACAGCCCCGCCCAGATGCTTGCCGAGGTCGAGGCGCTGGGCGTCCGGCTCGCCAACGTGCGCGAGCGGATCGGCCGCATCATCTTCGGCCAGCAGGAGGTCGTGGACCTGACCCTGACCACGCTGCTTGCCGGCGGGCACATGCTGCTGATCGGCGTGCCGGGCCTTGCCAAGACCCGTCTGGTCGAGACCCTGGGCACGGTGTTCGGCATGGACGAGCGCCGGGTCCAATGCACGCCCGACCTGATGCCGGCCGACATCCTGGGCTCGGAGGTGCTGGAGGAGGACGAGCGCGGCCAGCGTTTCTTCCGCTTCCTTCCCGGTCCGGTGTTCTGCCAGCTCCTGATGGCGGACGAGATCAACCGCGCCAGCCCGCGCACCCAGTCGGCGCTGTTGCAGGCGATGCAGGAACGGCGGGTGTCGGTCGCCGGCCACTACCATCCGCTGCCCGAGCCCTTCCACGTGCTGGCGACCCAGAACCCGCTGGAGCAGGAAGGCACCTATCCGTTGCCCGAGGCGCAGCTCGACCGGTTCCTGATGCAGATCGACGTCACCTATCCCGACCGGGACGCCGAACGGCGGATGCTGGTGGCCACCACCGGTCTGGACATCGAGACCCCGACGGCCGTGCTCACGCCCGACGAACTGATGCAGGCCCAACGCCTGGTCCGCCGCCTGCCGGTGGGCGAAAGCGTGGTCGAGGGCATCCTGACGCTGGTGCGGGGCGGCCGGCCGGAAACCGCCGACCTGCCGGAGGTGCAGCGGCATGTGGCCTGGGGGCCCGGGCCGCGCGCCAGTCAGGCGCTGATGCTGGCGGCGCGCGCCCGCGCGCTTCTGGACGGGCGGTTGTCCCCGTCGCTGGACGATGTGCTGGCGCTGGCCAAGCCGGTCTTGAAGCACCGCATGGCGGTGAACTTCGCCGCCCGCGCCGACGGCATCACCGTCGACGATATCATCGACCGCCTGTGCACCCCTCTGCGGTGATGGCGCGCATGGCCCCGGTCCCGCGTCCGTCCCATTCCGTAGCCCCCCGGTCGTAGCCATGGCAAGGACGGACGCCGAGACCCCGAGAGGCCGGGCCCTGCGCACCCAGCACGGGGCGGAGAGCCTCGCCGCCCGGCTGCCGCCGTTGCTGGTGGCGGCCGAGCGGGTGGCGGCCACCGTCGCCCAGGGTGTCCACGGCCGCCGCCGGGTCGGTTCCGGCGAGACCTTCTGGCAGTTCCGCCGCTATGCCGCGGGCGACAGCACGCAGCGCATCGACTGGCGCCAGTCCGCCAAGGGGCGGCACGTCTTTGTGCGCGAAAACGAGTGGGAAGCGGCGCAGAGCGTCTGGTTGTGGCGCGATGCCTCCCCGTCGATGGCGTGGCGGTCCGCGCCCGACTTGCCGACGAAGCGGGAACGGGCGGATTTGCTGACGCTCGCCGTTGCCGTGCTTCTGGTCCGGGGCGGCGAGCGGTTCGCCCTGATGGGCAGCGGCCGCCCGCCCGCCGGCAACGCCGTCGCGCTCAACCGTGCCGCGCTCGATCTGATCGCCGCCCCGGACGGCGATGCCGTGACGTCCGGAGCGGGGCAGGGGGGCGGACTGCCGCCGGACCTGCCGCTGCCGCGGCATGCCTCCGTGCTGCTGGTCGGCGACTTCCTGTCCCCGCTGGCGTCCGTGAACGAGGCGGTCGGGGCCATGGCCCGGCGCGGCGTGCGCGGGCACCTGCTGCAGGTTCTGGATCCGGCCGAGGAGACGCTGCCCTTCGGTGGGCGTGTCGAATTCGAAGGGTTGGAGGGGGAGGGCGATGTCATGGTCCCGCGGGTCGAGGCCGTCCGCACGGCCTACCAGGAGAAGCTGGCCGCCCACCGGGCGGGGCTCGAATCCATTGCGCGGGCTGCCGGCTGGACCTTCCTGACCCACCGAACCGACCGCCCGCCCCAGGCCACATTGCTGGCACTGTGGGGCGCGCTTGCCATGGAGCCGGTGTAGATGCTCGCGCTCGGACCGCTCGCCTTCACCACGCCCTGGCTGCTCGCCGCCCTCGTGGCGCTGCCGGTGATCTGGTGGCTGCTGCGGGTCACCCCGCCGTCGCCCCAGCGGGTGCGGTTCCCGGCGATCCGGCTGCTGTTCGACCTGGACCGGAAGGAGGAGACGCCGGCCCGCACGCCCTGGTGGCTCCTGCTGCTGCGGCTGGTGCTGGCGGGGCTGGTGATCCTGGCGCTCGCGGGGCCGCTGTTGAACCCGAATGCCGCCATGCCGGGTTCCGGCCCGGTGGTGCTGGTGGTGGACAACGGCTGGGCGGCCGGGCGCGACTGGCCCGCCCGCCAGCAGGCCATGCTGGACGTGGTCGACCAGGCCGGCCGGGCGGGACGCGAGGTGGTGTTGCTGCCCACCGCCCCTTCGGCCAGCGGCGATGCCCCCACGGCCTCCGGCCTGATGCGTGCCGCCGACGCACGCCGGGCGGTGCAGTTGCTGGAGCCGCATCCCTGGCCGACGGCGCGTGCCGCCGCGGTGGACGCGGTGCGGGGATTGTCCCTGCGCGGGTCCGCCCATGCGGTCTGGCTGTCCGACGGTCTGGCCGACCCCTCGGTCGCGGGTCAGCGGCCCGATCAGACCGCAAACGCGGCAAGGACCCTGGCCGAGGCCCTGCAAAGGCTCGGCAGCCTGGAAGTCCGGGTGGAACCGGCACCGCGCCTGCCCATGATCCTGCTGCCGCCGGCGACGGAGGGGAGCGATTTCGTGGCGCGCCTGGTGCGGACGGCCGCCGGACCGGCGGAGCCCGCCGCGGTCCAGGTGTCGGCGGCCGACGGACGGATGCTCGCCCGCGAGCCCATGCCGTTCGCCCAAGGGGCCAAAACGGCAGAGGCCCGTATTCGGCTGCCGTCCGAACTGCGCAACGAGGCCGCGGCCATCCGCATCGAGAATGAAACCACGGTCGGGGCGACGGTGCTGATCGACGAGCGCTGGCGTCGCCGTCCGGTCGGTCTGGTCTCCGGCCGGCCGGAGCAGGAGAGCCAGCCGCTTCTGTCCGACCTGCATTACCTTGAGCGCGCACTGTCGCCGTACAGCGAGGTGCGGCGAGGTTCCATCCAACAGCTTCTTCAGAACGACCTCTCGGTGCTGATCCTGTCGGATGTCGGTGCCCTGTCGGGACCGGAGGCCGAGGGGATCGGCCGGTGGGTGGAAAAGGGCGGGGTCGTGGTCCGTTTCGCCGGTCCGCGGCTGGCCCAGAATGCCGACCAGCTTGTACCCGTCCGTCTGCGGCAGGGGGACAGGCGCCTGGGTGGGGCCCTGTCATGGGAGCAGCCGGCGAAGTTGGCGCCGTTCCCCGAGCTGGGGCCGTTCGCCGGACTGCCCGTGGCCCCGGATGTGGAGGTGGCGCGCCAGGTTCTGGCCGAGCCGGCGCCCGATCTGGGCGAGCGGACCTGGGCGCAACTGGCCGACGGCACGCCCCTGGTGACCGGCGCCAAACGGGGGGATGGCTGGGTGGTCCTGGTCCACACCACCGCCAACCCGGACTGGTCGAACCTGCCCCTGTCCGGCCTCTACGTCGAAATGCTGCGGCGGCTGACCGGCCTGTCCGCGGGCGTGGCCGGTGCGCTGCGCGGCGTCGTCCTGGCCCCGGTCGAGGTGCTGGACGGGATGGGCCGGCTGGTGTCCCCGCCACCCACGGCGTATCCCCTGTCCCAAGGAGGGGCGGAGGCCCCCCCGACCGTGGGGCCGCATCATCCGCCCGGATTCTACGGCACCACCGATGCCCGCCAGGCGTTGAACCTGACCGCGGGGCTGACGGATATCGCACCGCTGCCGCCCCTTCCGCCGGGCGTGACGTTGACCGGATACGCCGGCGCCGGGGAGGTGGATCTGCTGCCCTGGCTTCTTGGTGCGGCCATGGGGCTCGCCATGCTGGATCTGATCATCGCGCTCCTGTTGCGCGGCCTGCTGCCCACCCCCGCCCGCCGGAGTGGTGGCTTGTCCGGTGCCCGCCGTGCCACCGCCGCGTCGCTGGTTCCGGCGGCACTCGCCATCGGCGTCGCGCTGCTGGCGGCATCCCCGGGTGCCCGCGCCCAGTCCCTGGACGAGCGCGAGGCCGTGGCGGTCACCTCGGAAACGCACTTGGCCTATGTCATCACCGGCGACCGGGAACAGGACACGCTGTCCAAGGCCGGGCTTGACGGGCTCAGCGGCGTGCTGGCGCGCCGCACCTCCATCGAGGCGCAGGAGGCGAAGGCCGTCGATCCCGAAGTGGACGAGCTGGCCTTCTACGCCCTGATCTATTGGCCGATGACGTCGGCGCAGCAGCCGCTGTCGCCGGTGGCCCAGGAGCGGATCAACACCTTCCTGCGCAATGGCGGGACCATCCTGTTCGACACCCGCGACGCCCAGTTCGGCGGTGTCGGCGGGACCGGCCCCGGCAGCCAGGCGTTGCGTCTGGTGACCCTCGGGCTCGACATTCCGCCCCTGGCACCGGTTCCGCCCGACCATGTCCTGTCCAAGGCGTTCTACCTGATGCAGGAGTTTCCGGGCCGCTACGCCGGTGGGGAGGTCTGGTTGGAGGCCCAGGAGAACGGCAGCAACGACGGCGTGTCGTCGGTTGTGGTCGGGGCCAACGACTGGGCTGCCGCCTGGGCCATGGACGAGGCCGGTCGTCCCCTTGCGGCCGTCGTGCCGGGCGGGGAACGCCAGCGCGAGATGGCCTACCGGTTCGGGGTCAACCTTGTCATGTACGTCCTGACCGGCAATTACAAGACCGATCAGGTTCATGTTCCCGCCATCCTGGAGCGGTTGGGTCAATGATGGACGGCACCTCCATCGCCTTCGCTCCGCTGCTGCCCTGGACGGTTCTGGGGCCGTTGTTCGTGCTTGCGGCCGCGGTGGCGCTCCTGGCGCTGGTCCGGCGCGCCCGCGGTGCCGTCTGGCGAACGCTGGCACTGGCCGCGTTGGCGCTGGTGCTGATGAACCCGTCCTTCGTGCAGGAGGAGCGGTCGCCCATCAAGGACGTCGCGGTCATTGTCGTCGACCAGTCGCCCAGCCAAGCCATCGGGGACCGGCGGGAGCGGACCGAAAAGGCCGTGGCGGCGCTGGAGGGGCGCCTTGCCCGCGAGACCGACCTGGATGTGCGCGTGGTTCGGACCCAGGCCGGCGGGGAAGGGGCGGCGCCGGTGGACGAGACCCGCATGGTCGAGGCCCTGAACCGGGCGCTGGCCGATGTGCCGCGGCGTCGGCTTGCGGGCGCCGTGCTGATCACCGACGGGCAGGTCCACGACATCCCCGAGGGACTGCGCGGCCTGACCGACATCGGGCCGGTGCACACCCTTCTGACCGGCCGGCGCGACGAGGCGGACCGGCGGCTCGCGGTCGTGCAGGCGCCCAGCTACGGCACCCTCGACCGGCCCGTCAGCGTGACCGTCCGGGTCGAGGACCAGCCGAACCGCCAATCCACCGACGCGTGGCTGACCGTCCGGCGCGGTGCCGATGCGCCGCAACGGATGCGCGTGCCCGTGGGCCGCGACCACCGGCTGGAGCTGACCCTCGCCCACGCCGGGCAGAACGTCTTCGAGCTGGAGGTCGAGGCCGGACGGGACGAATTGACGCTTGCCAACAACCGCGTCGCAGTGGTCGTCAACGGTGTGCGCGACCGGCTGCGGGTGCTGCTGGTCTCCGGCGAGCCCCATGCGGGCGAGCGGACGTGGCGCAATATCCTGAAGTCCGACCCATCGGTCGATCTGGTCCACTTCACGATCCTGCGTCCGCCGGAAAAGCAGGACGGCACGCCCATCCGCGAGCTCTCGTTGATCGCGTTTCCGATCCGCGAGCTGTTCGAAATCAAGTTGCACGAGTTCGATCTGGTCATCTTCGACCGGTACCGTCGTCGTGGCATCCTGCCCAACGTGTACCTCCAGAACATCGTGGACTACGTGCAGCGCGGCGGTGCCCTGCTGGAGGCGAGCGGGGCTGCCTTTGCGGGCCCGATGAGCCTGTCGCGGACGCCGCTGGGCAACATCATCCCGGCGCGGACGACCGGCGACGTGCTGGACGGGGCCTTCAAGCCGCAGATCACCGACGTCGGTCGTCGCCATCCCGTGACGTCCGGCCTCGGCCCGTTGGATCCCAAGGCCGAACCGCCGTGGGGCCGGTGGTTCCGACAGGCGGATGTCGAGACGGCCGAGGGGGCGGTGGTGATGTCCGGCAACGCCGGGCGGCCACTGCTGGTCCTGAACCGAGTTGGCGAGGGTCGGGTGGCCCAGCTGACCTCCGACCAGATCTGGTTGTGGAGCCGGGGGTTCGAAGGGGGCGGGCCCCAGGCCGAGTTGCTGCGCCGTCTGGCGCATTGGCTCATGAAGGAGCCGGAGCTGGAGGAAAACGACCTGCGCGCCCGCGTCGACGGCAACCGGGTCACCATCGAGCGCCGGACGCTGGAGCCCGATCCACGGCCCGTGACCCTGACGCAGCCCTCGGGCGAGACCCGGCAGTTCACACTGTCCGAGGAGAGCGACGGCTTTGCCCGTGCGTCCTTCACGGCGTCCGAACCCGGAATCCACCGTTTCACCGATGGTGAGCGCACGGCCTTCGCCGTGGTCGGGGCCGTCAACCCGCCGGAACTGGCTGATGTTCGGACCACGGCCGCGCGTCTGCAGCCGGTGGCCGATGCCAGCGGCGGGGGAGTCCTTTGGCTGGGCGAGCGCGAGGACTTCGAGGTCCGCCGCACCCGGCCCGAACGCGACCAGTCCGGGCGCAACTGGATCGGCCTGCGTGCGAACGGGGATTACGTGGTCACCGGCGTGAACGAAACGCCGCTGATGCCCGCCCTCCTCGTCCTGGTCCTCGTCCTCGGCACCTTGATGGTCGCATGGCGGCGGGAGGGGCGGTAAGTCCGCCGCCTCTTCTCCGGAGTGAGGATCGACCTTCGGGGCAAGTTTCGCCCAAGGCATTTGCCCCGGTCGAGTGGATGCCTTCGGGCCGAATGGCGTGGCCAGGCCCATTGGCCCCACCCGTTCTCGGCAAGTGGCCGGATGGCGTAATTCCCGCCGCGCCGTCGATGTGGCCGGGACTTAATGCGGTCTCGCTTCCGACTGTTCCGAATATTTGAATTTAATATTTCATTCCTTGTCCCGTTCCCGTTGCGCCGGTCCTTAATGAGGGATCCGAGCAACCGCGGAAAAGGCAGGGTCATGGTCCACTACGTCGTCACGGGTGGTGCCGGCTTCATCGGGTCCCATCTTGTCCGGCGATTGCTCGGCTTGGGTCACCGGGTCACGGTGCTGGACAACTTTTCCACCGGGAAGGTCTGGAACATCCCCCCGGGCGCCGACGTGTGGACCGGCGATATCCGCGACCCCGGCGTGATGCGGGCGGTGTTGGCGGACGCCGACGGCTGCTTCCATCTGGCCGCCGTCGCCTCCGTGCAAAAGACCTGCATCGACTGGTTGGCATCCACCCAGGTCAATCTCGCCGGGACCGTCGCCGTGTTCGAGGCCGCCCGCGCCAACGGCATCCGTCCCGCCATTCCCGTCGTCTACGCGTCGTCCGCGGCAGTCTACGGCGATGTGCGGGAGTTTCCGACGCCCGAGACCGCGCCCAAGGCCCCCATCTCGGCATACGGGGTGGACAAGCTGTCGGGCGAAATGCACGCCGCCGTGGGGTGGAAGACCCACGGCGTGCCGAGCGTCGGTCTGCGCTTCTTCAACGTCTATGGCCCCGGCCAGGACCCGTCCTCGCCCTATTCGGGGGTCATCTCGATCTTCGCCAGGCGGATTGCGAACAGGGAGCCGATCACCATCCATGGCGACGGCATGCAGTTGCGCGACTTCGTCTTCGTGGAGGATGTGGTGGACCATCTGGTCGCGGCCATGGGCAAGGCGGCCGACGGTGCCCGCGTCTACAATGTCTGTACCGGCCGGACCACCAGCATCAGCCAGTTGGCGGAGCAGTTGATGTTCGTTTGCGGCCGCGTGGTGGAGCGTCGGCGGGAACCCGCCCGCGAAGGGGATATCCGCACCTCGCTCGGCAATCCGACCCTGGCGGTCCGGGAACTCGGCGTGGCCGCACGGACCACCTTGGCCGACGGACTCCGGCGAACCCTTGCCGGTGTGGACGAGCCGCTTCCAATGGCCGCATTCGCCTAACCCGGGCGGGGATCTGGCCGAGGCCGCCCACACCGCGCTAATCAGGACGTGGACAGGGCTTCGACCGGAGCGGGGACATGGCGCGGATCGGCGTGAAGGGGCGTGGTTGGGCTCGCGTGGCCTGGGGGCTGCGCTGTGCCGCCGTGTGCTGCGCCTTGGCCGCCGCCGGCCACCTCACCATCGCTCCGGCCGGCGCGCAGCAGCCGCGGGCGCTGCAAGGGCAATCCTCCACACCCCCGGCAACCGTCACGCCCCCGCCGTCCGCCCCCGTGCCGACCCTGGCGCCGATGCTGCGCGGGGTCATGCCGGCGGTCGTCAGCATCGCCACCCGCAAGCGGGCGATGGGCAATCCCTTGTTCTCCGACCCCTTCTTCCGCCGCTTCTTCGGCAATGGCCAGGGCGGATCGTCCCGCAATGCCGTGGCCGCCGGATCCGGTGTGATCGTCGATGCGGGCAACGGCCTCGTGGTGACCAATAGCCACGTGGTCGAGGGATCGGACGAGATCGAGGTGACGACCCAGGACGGGCGGCGTTTGCCCGCCCGGCTGGTCGGGCGGGATCCGGCGACCGACATCGCGGTGGTGCGGGTGGAGGCGCGCGGGTTGGTGGAACTGCCCTTCGGCGACAGTGACCGGCTGGAGGTCGGGGACTATGTGGTGGCGATCGGCAATCCCTTCGGGCTCGGCCAGACCGCCACGCTGGGCATTGTCAGCGCACTCGGGCGCGGCGGGCTGAGTCCGGAGGGTTACGAGGACTTCATTCAGACCGATGCTCCCATCAACCCCGGCAACTCCGGCGGCGCGCTGGTGGATCTGCGGGGGCGGCTGGTTGGCATCAACACCGCCATCCTGGCGCCCGGCGGCGGCAATGTGGGCATCGGCTTCGCCGTGCCCGTCACCATGGTCCGGGCGGTGCTCGACCAACTGGTGCGCTATGGCGAGGTCCGCCGCGGCCGAATCGGCGTCGCGGTCGAGGATGTGACGCCCGAGGTTGCCGAAACCCTCGGCCTTGCTCGGCCGGAGGGGGCCGTCGTGGCCGATGTGGAGAGGGGATCTTCCGCCCAGCGTGCCGGCGTCCGGCCGGGTGACGTGGTGGTCGCGGTCAACGGGACCCCGATCCGGGGGGGCACCCAATTGCGCAACCGGATCGGGGTGGTCCGTGCCGGCGAGACGGTGGAACTGACCCTCGACCGTAAGGGGCGGGCCGTCACGCTCCGGGCCACGGTCGAACCCTGACGACCGTGACCGTCCAGCTGTCAACCCATTGCGGTTGCGATGTCCACGGGGCACAGTCGGTGCTCTGCGGATCGTTTGTTGGAAGGCAGTAACCGGATGAGCTTCGACATGCGTGCAGCCGCCGCCCGCTGGGCAGTGGCGCTGACGGAAATCCCGAGCGTGACCGGCACGGCGGACGAGGCGGGGTTTGCGGAGCGGCTGGTGTCGATGCTTCGGGACCGCCCGGCCTTCGCCGACCGCCCGCAGGATGTGTGGACTTTGCCGGCACCGGGCGGTCTGCCGGGCCGGGCGTGTGTTTTCGCGCTGCTGCGGGGCCGTGGCCCGCGAACGGTGGTGCTGACGGGCCACTTCGATACCGTGCATGTGGACGATTACGGCGATCTGGCCCATCTCGCCCAGAGGCCCGATGCGCTGAAGCCGGCATTGGCTGCGCGTCTACGCGCTGCGGTCGCCGCCGGCACCGCGAGCGAGGCGGAGCGTCGGGCGCTCGCCGATCTGGAGGGCCCTGCCTTCCTACCCGGACGGGGCCTTTTGGACATGAAGGCCGGGCTCGCGGCCGGGCTCGCGGCCATCGAAGCCGCAGCCGAGGTGCCGGACCGCGAAGGCAACCTCCTGTTCCTGGCCGTTCCCGACGAGGAGGTGAACTCGGCCGGGGCACGGGCGGCCGCGGCTGCGCTGTCGGAGGTCGCCGATCGGCTGGGCATCGAGATCGTCGCAGCCGTCAACCTGGACGCATTGGTGGACGAGGGCGACGGGACCGAGGGGCGTGCCGTGGCGTTGGGCACCATCGGCAAGCTGCTGCCCAGCGCGCTGGTCGTCGGCCGGGCCGTGCACGCCTCCAACGCGTTCCACGGATTTGGGGCGGGTGCGCTCGCCGGTGCGCTCGCGGCCGAGGTGGAGTGGGCGCCCGAACTGCTGGAAGGCGAGGGGGCGGATGTTGCGCCCGGAACCGTTCTGCTGGGCATGAAGGACGGCAAGCGTGGCTACGACGTGACCACGCCCGAGCGCGTCTGGATGTACTGGAACGTGCTGACCCACGGCCGTGGACCGGTCCAGGTCATGGCCGTCATGGAGCAATTGGCGCGCCGGGTGGCGCATGGCCTGTCCGAGCGGCTGGCCCGCCGCCTCGCCGCGGTCCCGCGCGAGACGGGCCGGCCTGAAGCCGTCCCCACGGTCCAGGTTCTGACCTACTCGTCCCTGCACCAGGAGGTGGTGGCGCGGAACCCGGATGCGGCCGGGCTGCTGTCGGGCTTGGCACGCGAGGTGGCGGCCAACGGTTTCGACCTGCCCGAGCAATGCCGTATCCTGACCGAGCGGACTTGGGAATTGAGCGGTCGGAGCGGCCCCGCCATTGTCCTGGGGTTTGCCTCGATGCCCTATCTGCCGACCCAACTCGGGGCGGATCCCAACGCGCGGCATCTGGCGCAGGCCGTTGCGGAAGCCGCGGCCGAAGTCGGGGCGCGGCACCGCACCGGCATCCGGCTGATCCGGTATTTCCCCGGCATTTCGGACATGAGCTATCTGGGCCAGGCCGACGAGGCCGCGGTTCCCGCCATCGCCGCCGAGACGCCGGTGTGGGGTGTGGGCATACCCTGGCCGGACGGGCCGGCGCTGGGCGGGGTGCCCATCGTCAACGCCGGCCCCTGGGGGCGCGACTACCACACGCCGCTGGAGCGCGTGCACGTGGATTACGCGTTCGCGGTCCTGCCGGAATTGGTGGCGGAGATCGCCCGGCGGGCACTGCGGCGGGGGTGATGGGTTGGCGACCGATTACATCGGTGGGGCCTAATTCTGCGGTGCCGTCCTGAGGTGCACTTGCTGGCGGAAGAAATATTAGCGCTGGAAGGTAATCATTAACCTTATTCTCCCCAAAGTCGCCATGGTCCTATGCTGTGGAGACACGGATCATGATTCCAGCGAATGACAGCTTTGATTGCCCGGTCGCCCTCGTGATGGAGGGGTGCCCCGAGGTTCGTGCTGGACTGGCTACCCAGCTGTGCGCCCTGGGATACGTGGTCGTGGAGGCGGGTGACACCGCAGTGGCATTGGACCTGCTGTTCCGGTTGCGGGGGTTGGCCCTGGTCGTCGCGTCCTGCGGTGACCAGTGTGCGGAGGGGATGGCGGTCGTCCGCACGGCCCTCCGGCTTGGCTTGGCCTGTGTGGTGTCGGCCGATTGCGAGATGGTCGCTTCGGACACCCGCGCCTTGGGTGCCCAGGTCTTCGACGGGCCGTTCCCGCCCACCGCACTCCTGTCCCTGGTCGCGCCCGTTGGCGCCGCTGCCTAGGTTTCCACTTGCCCGCAGAAATTCGTCATATCGGGTCGCCGGCACGAAATGCCCCCGGCGGCCGGGCTGCCGGGGGCGTTTCGTCCGTTCCCTGTACCCGGGTCAGACCAGCCAGATGGTGGTCCCGGTGCCGTCCCAGTGCGTCCGGAACTGGGCCGTGGACAGGTCCGGTCCCGACAGCGTCACGTACTCCCACCAGTCGTCGCCCAGCGTGATCCGGCTCGTCGCCTTCGTGCCATAGAGGTGCGAGAGGTCCCGGTCGAGGACCACCAGACGGTCGCCGCGCGCGAAGTCCTGGATGTGGTCCTTGATCAACTCCTCCGCCGTGCCGATGAACAGGTCGTTGCCGAGCCCGCCGTAGACGGTGTCCGAGCCCAGGCCGCTGTGGATCCGGTCGACGCCGTCGCCGCCCCGGAGAGTGTCGGACTCGCTGCCGCCATAGAGGCTGTCGTCCCCCGACCCGCCGTCCAGGGTGTCGCTGCCGGTGCCGCCGTACAGCCGGTCGCCATGGTCGCCGCCGTTCAGCGTGTCGCTGCCGGCCTCGCCGTACAGCCAGTCGTGGCCGCCCTGGCCCTCCAGCCGGTCGTTGCCGGTGCCGCCCAGCAGGTAGTCGTTGTGGATGCCGCCGTGCACGGTGTCGTTCCCGGCGCCGGCGGCGAGGATCGAGCCGCCGACCATCATGGCGCCGTGCCGGGCCTCCAGGTGGCCGGTGGTCTCCCAATGCCGGGTGGCGCGGGCGTGATCGGTGCCGAAGGCGGCGCGCAGGTCGGGGTTGCTGGCCAGGTAGCGGGCGGCGTCGAAGTAGGTGCCCCACGGGGTCACCGCCTCCTGGCCGACCAGGTGGTCGTCGTACTTGGAGCCGATCACGCGCTCGATGCCGGACAGCCGGTCGCCCTCGGCATCCGCCCACCGGCCGCGCCGCTCGGCCAGGTTGACGTAGACGCCGCCGGCCGAGGCCTCGTAGGACGCGGTGTCCATCGCGTCGTCGCCCGCAGCGGCGTCGAGGTGACCGTACAGGGCGTCGGCGCCGGCGCCGCTGACCAGCAGGTCCTCGCCGCGGCCGCCGTACAGCCAGTCGCCGCCGCCGCCGAAGAGGGTGTCGTGGCCGTCGAGGCCGGACAGGATCTCGCTGTTGACGGTGCCGGTGAGGGTGTCGTCGCCGGTGGTGCCGCGAATCTCCGGACGGGGGACATAGGCGCGGCCGAAGATGCCCGCACCGTTGCCGCTCTGGTCACCGGAGGTCCACGCTGCGCTGAAGCCGCCATCCGATCGTGCCGCCAGCACCACATTGACTTGGTCGCCGGCCGTGGTGTCGTTGAGGCGGACTTCGCTACTGACCTGGGTTCCAGCGGCGTCGAAGCGCTGGGCGTAGATGCCGTACTCGGAGCCGTCCTGGTGGCGTGACTCCCAAGCCACCACGAAGCCGCCATCGGCCAAGCCGACGACATCGGGCCTGCCCTGGTAGTACCAGTTATATGTGTTGACGCGGAGCTCGCCACCGACCTTGGCACCGGCCGCGTCGAAGCGCTGGAGGTAGACGTCGCCCTCGACGTCGTCGTGCAGGCTGCCCCAGACGACGACGAAGCCGCCGTCGGCCAACGCCGCCGTCGAGGGATAGTACTGATCGCCCGCGGTGGCGGCGTTGACCTGGAACTCGCCGCCGACCTTGGCGCCGGTTGCGTCGAAGCGCTGGCCCTTGATGCCCCAGCCCGACGGCGCCCCCTCGGTTTCGCCCTGGGAGGATTGCCAGACCACCACGTAGCCGCCGTCGGCCAGCGCGGTGATCTCCGGCGTGGTCTGGCTGTCGGCGGTGAGGGTGGCGGCGTTTTGTGGCGGCCCGGCCGCCACGCCGCCGGCGTCGAAGCGCTGGGTAAGGATGTCGTACTTGTTGCTGCCCCAGCTTTCCCAGACCAGGGCGAAGCCGCCATCGCTCAGGCCGGCGACTCCGATCGGGGCCCCGAAGGCGCTGGCCACGCTGGCGCCGGCCAGGGTCACCTCGCCGCCGACCTTGGCGCCGATCGCGTCGAAGCGCTGGGCCTGGATGGTCTTGTGGTCGCTCGCCCACACCACCACGTAGCCGCCGTCGGCCAGGGCGGCCACGGCCGGTGTTGCCTGGTAGCCGTCCTGCAGGGTGTTGACCGCGATCTCGCCGCCGACGGGGGCGCCGGCGGCGTCGAGGCGTTGAGCGCGGATGTCGCTCTTGTAGTCGCCGGTATCCCAGACCGCGACGTAGCCGCCGCCAGCCAAGCCGATCATGGACAAGTGGGACTGGTGCGTCGCGATGGTGCCGTTAATCAGGGTTTCGGCGCCAGGAGCTAACGAAGAGGGTGGCATGGCATCTCCCAAGATTATCTCTGGTGCTCTTGCGTGCAATCAAGTTGTTTTGCGCAACTGAAGATATTAATTCCTGAGGTGGGATGCCACTCCTTAATCATGGACGGCGAAATCCCGCTGAGTCATCTGCCTGTGGTTGTGGGGTTCGTTCCGGCAATCAGAGTGGGGGTTCCGCTTCCAAATTGCCGTTGGGCTGACAGGGGCGCAGCTTCCGGGGCAACTCGACTCAGGACAGGCTGGCTCGAACAGCCTGTGTCGCTCGCCGGAACCAAGCCGATGGGGAATTTCCAAGCAGCACCGCGCAGGTCCGGCTCGTCGAACGCCAGCTCCTCATGCGTGCCCGGGAACCGGTCGTCGCTGGCCCCGCCATATGCATGGTCCCGGCCTAGGCCGGTGTGGATCCAGTCGTCGGCGTCGCCGCCCCGCAGGATATCGTCGCCGGTGCCGCCGTGGAGCGTGTCGGCCTTGGCCTCCCCGTCGAGGGTGTCATTGCCCTCGCCGCCGTAAAGCCGGTCCTGGCCGTCACCGCCGGTCAAGGTGTCGCCGCCGGCCGAGCCCTTGTAGGACACGCTGTCCAGCGCGTCGTCGCGCTCGGCGGGGTCGAGGTGGCCGTACAGGGCGTCGGCGCCGCCGTACAGCCAGTCGCCGCCGCCGAAGAGGGTGTCGTTGCCGTCGAGGCCGGACAGGATCTCGCTGTTGATGGTGCCGGTGAGGGTGTCGTCGCCGGCGGTGCCGTGGGTTTCCCGGCGCATGAAATAGGTGCGACCGAAGACACCGGCGCGGCCGCCGTCCTGGACGTCGGAGGTTCACACCGCGCCGAAGCCGTCGTCCGGGCGTGCCGCCAGGAGCACGTGCCGCTGGCTGCCGGCTGCGGCGTCGCTGAGGCGGATCTCGCCGCCGACCTGGGCGCCGCCGGCGTCGAAGCGCTGGGCACGGATGTCGCTCTTGTAGTCGCCGGTATCCCAGACCGCAACGTGGCCGCCACCGGCTAAGCCGACCGTGGCCGGGCGGGTCTGGTACGCCGTTGCTGTGCGGTTAATCAGGGTTTCGGTGCCAGGAGCTAACGAAGTGGATGGCATGGCATCTCCCAAAGGAGGCTTATGTTTTACATGAACAAGTGAAGGTGTGGGGAAATTGAAAATGCACTTTTCTTGGTTCCGCTGACAATCGATTGGTTATGAATCCCGGGGGTGTGCGAGTAATTTTGTATATGGCGGTGGTGACGGTCAGGTTTTTAGGTGGATTTGATTTGAATATAAATAGCGGAGCGATGTTTGCGCCGGCGGCGCGGTTTGATTCTGTTCCAAAACTGCGGTTGCGCTGACAGGGCCGCGGTTTCCGGGCCAGTTCTGTCCAAAATGGCGAGCTTCAACAGCCTGTGCCGTCTACCGTGGATGAGCGGATGGGGTTGACCCGAAGCCGCGCCGGCCTGGAGATGTGCCTGTTATGGCGTCACTGCCGACCAGGGGAAAAGACAACCCCCCGGCGGTCGAACCGCCGGGGGCGCCTGTCGTACCCTTTGCGTCGATCAGTAATGCGGCCACGCGCTGTTCCACACCCAGATCTCGGTCGCCGAACCGTTCCAGTGGGTGTAGAATTGGCCGATACCCGCGATCCCCGTGAGCGTCACGTAGGACGTGCCGTCGAGCATGATCCGATCGGTCGCAGTGGTGCCGTTGAGGTGCGAGAGGTTCACGCCTTGGACCACCAGACGGTCCTCGCGCCCGAAGTCGGTCACCACGTCGAAGGCCAGTTCCTCGCGTGTGCCCAGGAACCGGTCGTAGCCGGTCCCGCCGCTTGCCCGGTCCTGGCCCAAGCCGGTGTGGATGCGGTCGTCGCCGTCGCTGCCATTCAGGGTGTCGTCGCCAGCACCGCCGTAGAGGGTGTCCATTTCGGCCCCGCCGTGGAGGGTGTCGTTGCCGTTGTCTCCGTACAGCCAGTCGTTGCCCCAGTAACCAATAAGGGTGTCGTCGCCCTCGCCGCCGTACAGCCGGTCGCCATGGTCGCCGCCGTTCAGGGTGTCGTTGCCGGCTTCGCCGTACAGCCAGTCGTGGCCGCCCTGGCCTTCCAGCCGGTCGTTGCCGGTGCCGCCCAGCAGGTAGTCGTTGTGGCCGCCGCCGTGCACGGTGTCGTTCCCGGCGTCGGCGGCGAGGATCGAGCCGCCGACCATCATGGCGCCGTGCCGGGCCTCCAGGTGGCCGGTGGTCTCCCAGTGCCGGGTGGCGCGGGCGTGGTCGGTGCCGAAGGCGGCGCGCAGGTCGGGGTTGCTGGCCAGGTAGCGGGCGGCGTCGAAGTAGGTGCCCCAGGGGGTCACCGCCTCCTGGGCGACCAGATGGTCGTCGAAGGCGGAGCCGATCACGCGTTCGATGCCGGCCAGCCGGTCGCCCTCGGCATCGGCACGGAGGCCGCGCCGTTCGGTCAGGCTGACGTACACGCCGCCGGACGAGGTTGCGTAGGATGCGGTATCCTGCGCGTCATCGCCAATGCCGCTGCCGGAAGCGTCTGCGCCATGGAGGATGTCGGCGCCGGCGCCGCCTTCCAGGACGTCCTCACCCCGGCCGCCATGGAGCCAGTCCTTCCCGTCCCCGGCGGAGAGATGATCGTCGCCGTCGAGGCCGGACAGGATCTCGCTGGCCGCCGTCCCGGTCAGGGTGTCGTGATTGGTGGTGCCGCCGATTTCCGGGCGCATGAAGTAGCTGCGGCCGAAGACGCCGGCGCCGCTGCCGTCCTGGCCGTAGGACGTCCACACCGCGTTGAATCCGCCGTCCGGCCGCGCCGCCAAGTCCACGTCACGCTGGATGCCAAGCGTGTGCTCGTTCAGGCGGAACTCGCGGCCGACCCGGAGGCCGGCCGCGTCGAAGCGCTGGGCGTAGACGCCGTCCTCGGAGCCATCCTGGCCTTCCGAGGTCCAGGCCACCGCGAAGCCGCCGTCGGCCAGGCCGACGATGTCCGGCGCACCCTGGAAACCAGCCGTGTGGCTGTTGACGCGGACCTCGCCGCCGACCTTGGCGCCGGCCGCGTCGAAGCGCTGGGCGTAGACGTCGCCCCGGCGGTCGCCGTCATGGGTGCTGCGCCAAGCCACGACGAAACCGCCGTCGGCCAGGGCTGCCGTCGAGGCCTCGACCTGATCGTACGCAAGGGTGGTGTTGACCAGGAACTCGCCGCCGGCCTTGGTGCCGGTGGTGTCGAAGCGCTGGCCCTTGATGCCCCAGCCCGACCATTCGCCGTTCGTGTCGCCCAGGTAGGACTGCCAGGTCACCACGTAGCCGCCGTCGGCCAGGGCGGTCATGGCCGGCGCGGACTGGCCGTAGGTGGTGAGGGTGGCGACGACCTGCTCCGGCCCGACGGCCGTGCCATCAGCGGTAAAGCGCTGGGTGCGGATGCCGGCCTCGCTGCTGTCGGTGCTTTCCCAGGCCAGGGCATAGCCGCCGTCGCTCAGGCCGGTGACCTGGAGCGGGGTGGCGCTGGTCGGGATATTGTTGACGGCCAAAATCATTTCCCCGCCGACCCGGTTGCCGGCGGCGTCGAAGCGCTGGGCATGCACGGCATTTCCGGTGGCCGCCCACCACACCACCAGATGGCCACCGTCGGCCAGAGCCGCCACCGCCGGCGATGCCTGATGGCCGTCCCCGACCATGTTGACCGCGACCTCGCCGCCGACCGGAGCACCGTTGGCATCGAAGCGCTGGGCGCGGATGTCGCCGTCGTTGTTGTTGGTACTGGTCTGCCAAACCGCCGCCATCCGCCAAGCCAACCGCGGCCGGGGAGTTCTGGTGGTTCAGCGTCGCGCCGTTGATCCGGGTCTCGGCGCGAGCGATCAGCGAGGCGGGCGGCATGAAGTCTCCCGGCGCATGTGTTGCGCTTTGCGTGTGGTGCGGCGGGGAGATTGCAATTCGCAGCACTCATACTTTGGCCGGGTAGAGCAGGCAAGTCATCAATTTGGAAGCCAAAGAAGTCGGTCTTCCATATATGGTTGTTGAAGGTTGTTGGCTCTGATCGGTGGGGTTAATTTAAATATCCACTGATCGGGAGGCCTAATTTCGATTTTTATACAGTCTTCGCTAGAGGGGTAGAACGGAAGGTGTCCCTTTGGTGGAGTCAGTCATTCCGCTCCGGCCTGATCCAAGGCAGGCAAGCTCCCATAGCCTGTGACGAGGTTGGTGGCAGGGCCAGGGGCTCTGTGTCCGCTGTCAAACCGCGGCGGATTCCGTCTGACCCGTTGGTCGAAGCATGCGCACCAGTTGCCGGCCGATCTCCCCCGGGGACAGGCGCCCGCCCGGCCGGTACCAGGACGCGGTCCAGTTGAGCGCCCCCAGCACGTGCAGCCGGAACATGGCCCGGTCGGTGCCGGGTGGCAGGTCCAGCGCTTCCACCAGTTGCGTGAACAGGCGTTCGTAGGCGTCCCGTTGCGCCACCAGCCGGTCGCGGACCCGCTCCAGCGACGCGGGGAAGGTGGGGGTGATGATGGCCGGGAATTCGCCGGCGCCCAACAGCGTTTCGCAATGGGCTGCGGCGGCGGCCTCCAGCCGGTCCCATGGGCAGCCCTCGGCCAGCATCGCGCCGCGAAGCGCCTCGACCATCCGGTCCATGCTGTGGCCGTGGACGGCGATGAACAGGTCTTCCTTCGACTGGAAGTGGTAATAGATCGAGGCCGTCATCAATCCGGCGGCGGCGGCGATATCGCGCATGGACGTGGCGTCGTAGCCCCTCGCGGCGAACAAGGCGGCTGCGTGCTGCACGATCCGGTCACGGCTCTGCGCGCCCTCGGGGGACCCCACCAACCGCCGCCTGCGCCGCGCCTGCTCCGTGGCTGCCCTCATCCGGCCTCTCCGCTTTCCATCCCTGCTACCATAGACGGCGGATGGACGATACCAGAACCAAACGAACGTTCGACAGCTTTGTGTCCGTTGGCCCATGGTCGACCAGCCGGGAGGGGCGATGCCGGGCGGGCGGCAGGCCGAGGTCCCGCGTTGGACACGCTGCCCAGGTCCCCGCCACCGCACTGCCGGCCATGGCCGGCAAATAAAAAACCCCGGCAGCCATGGCTGCCGGGGCGTATCGTCCGCTCCGTGTACCCGGGTCAGACCAGCCAGATGGTGGTCGCATTGCCGTCCCAGTGCGTCCGGAACTGGGCCGTGGGCATCTCCGGTCCCGACGGCGTCACGTACTCCCACCACTCGCCGCCCAGCGTGATCCGGCTCGTCGCCTTCGTGCCATAGAGGTGCGAGAGGTCCCGGTCGCGAACCACCAGGCGGTCGCCGCGCGCGAAGTCCTGGATGTGGTCCCCGGTCAACTCCGCGGCCGTGCCGAGGAACAGGTCGTTGCCGCTCCCGCCGTCGACGGTGTCCGAGCCGAGGCCGCCGTAGAGCCGGTCGTCCCCCGACCCGCCGTCCAGGGTGTCGTCGCCCTCGCCGCCATAGAGCCGGTCGCCATGGTCGCCGCCGTCCAGGGTGTCGGTGCCGCCCAGCAGGTAGTCGTTGTGGATGCCGCCGTGCACGGTGTCGTTCCCGGCGTCGGCGGCGAGGATCGAGCCGCCGACCATCATGGCGTCGTGCCGGGCCTCCAGGTGGCCGGTGGTCTCCCAATGCCGGATGGCGCGGGCGTAATCGGTGCCGAAGGCGGCGCGCCGGCTGGGTCGCTGCCCTCGTCCGCCTTCCGCTTTCCGTCCCCGCGGCCATGGGCGGCCGGTTGACACCGCCAAACGAACGTTCAACAGTCACGTGTCCATCGGTCGACGAACCAACCATGCGGTGGAGGGGGCAATGCCGGACGGTGCCTTGCGCGATGAGCTTGAGCAGCTTCGCAACACGACGCGCCGGTTCCTGGAACGGCATGTGGTGCCCCACTGCGGGCGTTGGCGGCGCGCCGGTCGGGTCGACCGTGCCGTTTGGCTGGAAGCCGGCAGGGCGGGCCTGCTGGGGGCCTCGGTTCCCGCGGAATACGGCGGATCGGGCGGGGATTTCCGGCACGAGGCGGTGATCTGCGAGGAGCTGGCCCGGATCAACTTCATCGACTTTGGAATCGGGGTCCATAGCGGCATTGTGGTGCCCTATGTCGTGCGCCACGGCACGCCGGAGCAGAAGGCGCGATGGCTGCCGATGCTGGTGTCGGGCGAGATGGTGGCGGCCATCGCCATGACCGAACCGGGCGCCGGTTCGGACCTTCAGGCAATGCGGACGGGCGCGCGGCTGGACGGCGACGCCTATGTCCTGCGCGGCCAGAAAACCTTCATCAGCAACGGGCAGCAGGCGGATCTGGTCCTGGTCTGCGCCCGGACGGACCCTGCCCAAGGCGGCAAGGGTCTGTCGCTGCTGGGTGTGGAGACCGGTCGGGCCGACGGGTTCCGCCGTGGCCGCAACCTGGAAAAGATCGGCCTGCACGCCCAGGACACGTCCGAACTGTTCTTCGACGATGTGCGCGTGCCGGTGGACGCCCTGTTGGGCGGCGTGCCCGGCCAGGGGTTCCGCATGATGATGGAGATGCTGCCCCAGGAACGGCTCATCATCGCCGTCCAGGGCTTGGCCGCGATGGAGGCGGCGCTGGCCGAGGCCATCCGCTACGTGAAGGAGCGGGAAGCCTTCGGCCGGAAGCTGATCGAGTTCCAGAACACCCGGTTCAAGCTGGCCGAGGCCCGGACGGAGGCCACGGTGGCGCGCGCCTTCGTGGAGCGCTGCATCGACGATCTGGTTGCAGGTCGGCTCGATGCCCCGACGGCGGCGATGGCGAAGTGGTGGGTGACCGACCGGCAATGGGCCGTTGTCGACGAGTGCCTGCAACTGTTCGGCGGCTACGGCTACATGGCCGAATACCCGATCGCCCAGATGTGGCTCGATGCCCGTGCACAGAGGATTTACGGCGGCACCAACGAGATCATGAAGGAACTCGTGGCGCGCAGCTTGTGATGTCGGAGCCGGGGTGGCCGATGCTGCCTACCTCCTTTGCACCTCGGACTCGAAGGATATCGTTGGGTGGTTGCTGTCGCAGGCCGGGAACTCATCCATTAGGATTTGAACAACCCCGAAGCCGGCGGAACGATCGGCAGGGGACAAGAGGCGCGGCCGAAGCAGCCGCGACCCACAGGGAGGGGACGGAATGGCAATGACCGGGAGCGCGGCTGCCGCGCCCGGACCGATCCTGTCGGTTCAGGGCGTATCGCTCGGTTTCGGGGGCGTGCGTGCGCTCTCGGGTGTCTCGCTCGACGTGCAGCCGGGTTCGATCACCGCATTGATCGGGCCGAACGGTGCCGGCAAGACCTCGCTGTTCAACTCGATCTCGGGCTTTTACCGCCCGCAGTCCGGCGCCATCCGCTTCGAGGGTCAGGACATCAAGCACCTGCCCCCGCCCGCCCGCGCCAGGCTGGGCTTGGCCCGCACCTTCCAGAACATCGCGCTGTTCCGCGGCATGACCGTGCTGGACAACATCAAGCTCGGCCGGCACGCCCACATGCGCACCGGCCTGCTGGACGCGCTCGTCTACGTCGGGCGCGCCAAGCGCGAGGAGACCGAGCTGCGCGAGGACGTCGAGCGGCGGATCATCGATTTCCTGGAAATCGACCACATCCGCAACGTGCCGGTGGCGGTTCTTCCCTATGGCCTGCAGAAGCGCGTGGAACTGGCCCGCGCGTTGGCCATGAAGCCCAAGGTGCTGATGCTGGACGAGCCGGTGGCCGGCATGAACCGCGAGGAGACCGAGGACATGGCGCGCTTCATCCTCGACGTGCGCGAGGAATGGGGCGTGACGATCCTGATGGTCGAACACGACATGGGCATGGTGATGGACATCTCCGACCATGTGGTGGTGCTGAATTTCGGCCAGGTGATCGCCCGCGGCCGGCCGGCCGAGGTGCAGGCGGACCCGGAGGTCGGGCGCGCCTACCTGGGATCGGGCGACCTGTCGTCCCTGCGGCGGGCCAGGTCGGGGGCCGCCGCGGCCCATGCGGCGGAGTAGACGGCCATGGGCGAATTCGACCTTCTGACCCTTCTGGAATTCAGCCTGTCCGGCTTGTCGGTCGGGGCGCTGTACGCCCTGACGGCCGTGGGGTTCGTTGTCGTCTACAAGGCCACCCGCGTCATCAACTTCGCCGTCGGCGACTTCATGATGCTGGGCGCCTACCTGTTCTTCGGACTGGCCGCCGGGGCCGCCCTGCCGATCTGGCTTGCGATCGTCCTGGCGCTGGCCGGCACCGGCCTCGCCGGGGCGCTGGTGGAGCGCGTCGTCTTCCGCCGGATGCTGGGCGAAAGCGCGGTGTCGGTGTTCATGGTCACCATCGGGCTCGCCAGCATCATGGTCGGGCTGGTCGAACTGATCTGGACCGCCGACCCGCGCACCCTGCCCGAATTCATGCCGGACGAACCGTTCTTCATTCCGGTCGGCGTGGGCGAAGCATTCCTGGCCTCCAAGAACGGCTGGGGGCTGGCGGTTTCGGCCCTGGTCATCGCCGGGTTCCTGCTGGCCTTCCGCTTTTGGCGGGGCGGCGTCGCCCTCAGGGCCACGGCCGCCGACCAGCAGGCTGCCTACGGCATGGGGATCGACGTGCCGGGCGTGTTCTCCTTCGCCTGGATCCTGGGGGCCGTGTCGGCGGCCGGTGCGGGCATTCTGATCGGGGCGCTGGCGGGCATCTCCTCGGCCATGGGGGCGATCGGCCTTTCGGTGCTGGTGGTGGTGATCCTGGGCGGGCTCGACAGCATCCTCGGCGCGCTTGTTGGCGGCCTGTTCATCGGCTGGCTGGAGGCGATGGTGGGCCTCTATCTCGGCGGCGAGTACCGGCTGGTCGTCACCTTCGTCGTCCTGCTGCTGATCCTGGTGGTGAAACCCTACGGCCTGTTCGGCACGCGCGAGATCGAAAGGTTGTGAGGATGCAAACCCGTACCCTTCGGACGAAGGCGGCCTGAACCATGCGCATCGCGACCGCGAAGGAAACCTATGCGGCCGACGAGGCCCTGTTCACCACCCCGACCCAGCGCGTCTGGCTCGGGATCCTGCTCGTCGCCCTGGTCGCCTTTCCGTTCCTGGCCGGGGACTATTGGCGGTTCCTGGCCTGTCTGGTGGCGATCAACCTGATCTCGGCCACCGGCCTGATGATCCTGACCGGGTTCACCGGTCTGGTCAGCCTGGGGCACGCCGCGTTCATGGGGGTGGGCGCCTACACCGCGGGTTGGGCGACGGGAACGCTGGGCCTGCCGTTCTGGCTGGCGGTTCCACTGGGTGGCTTGGGCGCTGCCGCGGCCGGTGTGCTGTTCGGCACGCCGAGCCTGCGGGTGAAGGGGCTGTATCTGGCGCTGGCCACCATCGCGGCGGCCTTCATCCTGCAATTCGTGTTCTTCAACTGGACCAGCGTGACCGGTGGGGCGCGTGGGCTGGTGGTGCCGCCCGCACGTGTGTTCGGGTTCGAACTCGCCACCAACTTCGCCTTCTACTGGGTGGCGATGCCGTTGGCGGCGCTTGGAGTCCTGGGCGCGTCCAACCTGTTCCGCACCCGCATCGGCCGCGCCTTCGTCGCCATCCGCGACCGGGACATCTCGGCCGAGGTCATTGGCATCCCGCTGTTCAAGTACAAGCTGATGAGTTTCGCCCTCGCATCCTTCTACGCGGGCATCGCCGGAGCGCTGTGGGTCTACTTTTTCCGTGTGGTCACGCCGGAAAGCTTCCGGCTGGCGGAATCCATCTTCTACGTGGCCGCCATCATCGTCGGCGGCCTGGGGTCGGTCCTGGGCGCGGTGCTGGGGGCGGCGTTCATGACCCTGGTGCCCGAGGTGCTGAAGCTGGTCGTCTCGGCACTCGATCCCTACTGGCCCGGCCTGATCCAGCAGATGTCGCCGGTGCGGACCATCGTCTTCGGCAGCCTGATCGTCGGTTTCCTGATGTTCGAACCGTACGGGTTGGCCGAAATCTGGCGCCGCATCCGCCGCTTTTTCCACCTCTGGCCGTTCCGGACCTGACGGTGGGCAAAAACAAACCAAGACAAACGGGGAGGAAACATCCATGCACACCTTGAAGACCAGCCGGCGTTCCCTTCTGGGTGGCATCGCCGCCGGTGCCGCCCTGTCCAGCCTGCCGGCCCCGTGGGTGCGGGGCCTGCGCGCCCAGCAGGCGTCTGAAATTCCGGTCGGCGTGGCGTCGCCGATGACCGGTGTGTTCGCGTTCGCCGGTCTCGAAGGGGCCGATGGCGGCACCCACTATGTGCAGTGGCTGAACGAGCGCGGTGGAATCGCCGGCCGCAAGATCCGCCTGCTGGTGGAGGACACGGGGTATCAGGTGCCGCAGGCGGTGGCGGCGTTCAACCGCCTGACCAGCCAGAACGATCTCCACCTGTTCCTGGGCGACAGCACCGGCTTCCAGAAGACCATAAACGAGGAGCTGAACCGACGCGGCACCATCCTGATGGCCGGCGCGTCCTTCGCGTCCGAGATCAACGATCCCAAGACCTATCCGCTGCAGTACATGCCGGGTCCCGACTACTCGCAGCAGGTGGAAATGCTGCTGCAGCACATCGCCAATGCGAAGAAGGGCGCCCGGATCGCCTTTGTCCATTCGGACACGGAGTTCGGACGCGACCCGATTGCCCGCGGCGAGGCCAAGGCCAAGTCGCTGGGTCTGGAAGTCGCGGAAAAGGTCGTCACCCCGCCCGGCAGCTTCGACGTCTCCGCCGAGGTGCTGAAGCTCCGCCGCGCACGGCCGGAGTTCACGATCTTCCACGGCTATGTGCTGGCGCCCATCCCCGAATTCATGCGGCAGATGCGGCAGGCCCGGATCGAAACCCAGTTCATGGGCACCTTCTACAGCTCGGATCTGGGCATCCTGTCCCAGATGGGCGAGGTCGCCGACGGCTACATGGGCGTCAACGCCTACAACTACGTGGGCCAGGAAGGCGCCCAGGGCGAGGCGATGGACTACATCCGGCGCGTCAACCAGGGGAAGTACCGGTCCAACTCCTACCTGCAGAGCTGGACCAACCTGACCCTCGGCCTGGAGGCCATGCGCCGGACCCTGGAGGCCGACAAGCCACTGACCGGCGCCAACCTGAAGGCCGCGCTGAACTCCATCCGCGACTTCGACACGGGCGGCGTCATCGGCGTGCCGGTGAACGTGCCGGGCAACTCGATCCCGGCCGGCCGGATCTTCCGCCTGAACGCCCAGGCCAAGCGGATGGAACCGGTGTCCGACTGGATCCGGACGGCCTGAGCCATGGCGCACGCGGGCGCTGGGCTCGAAGCCGCCGCCAATCCAACCGCCGTCCCGGCCGCCGAAGCGGCCGGGACGATCCTGGCCGTCAACAACATCGAGGTGGTCTACAACCACACCGTCCAGGTGCTGCGCGGGCTTTCGTTGGCCGTGCCGCGGGGGAGGATCGTGGCCCTGCTGGGCTCCAACGGGGCCGGCAAGTCCACGACCCTGAAGGCGGTCTCCAACATCCTGGGGTTGGAGCGGGGCATGGTCACGGCCGGCTCCATCCGCTTCGACGGGATGGAGACCGTCGGGATCGCCCCGCACAGGCTGGTGCGGTCGGGCCTGTTCCACGTGATGGAGGGGCGGCGCATCTTCGGTGAACTGACCGTCGAGGAGAACCTGCTGTCCGCCACCTACGCCCTGACGGGGCGGGCAGGGGCCAAGCCGGATTTCGATCTAGTCTACGGCTACTTCCCCCGGCTTGCCGAGCGGCGCCGGGCGACGGCCGGCTACCTGTCGGGCGGGGAGCAGCAGATGCTGGCGATCGGCCGGGCGCTGGTCGCCCAACCGAAGCTGATCCTGCTGGACGAGCCGTCGCTCGGCCTATCGCCCATCCTGGTGGAGGAGATCTTCTCCATCATCGCCCGCATCAACGCCGAGCAGGGCGTGTCCATGCTGCTGGTGGAGCAGAATGCCGCCGTGGCCATGGCCGTGGCCCACTACGGCTACATCATGGAGACCGGCAAGGTCGTGATCGACGGGCCGGTCGAGAAACTGAGCGCCGACCGGGACGTCCGCGAATTCTACCTGGGCATGGGCGGACACGAAGGCGGGGCGCGGAGCTACCGCGACATCAAGCACTACAAGCGGCGCAAGCGTTGGCTGAGCTGAGGCGACCATGACCGGCAATCCCACCGCGGACACCTCCGTCCTGACCCTGCCGCAGCACCTCCGCGAGCACGCAAGGCTTCGGCCGGACGGCGTGGCGGTCCGGCAGAAGCGGTTCGGCATCTGGCAGCCCACCACCTGGGCACAGTACTGGACCCGCTCCCGGCACGTGGGCCTGGGTTTGCGCGAACTGGGCATCCAGCCCGGTGCCCATGTGGGCGTGCTGTCGGAGAACCGGATCGAATGGGTGCTCACCCAGATGGGGGCGGGCTGCATCCGCGCCGTCACGGTCGGCGTCTATCCCACCAGCCCGGCACCCGAGGTCGCCTATGTGCTGGACCATGCCGATGTGGAGGTGGTGGTCTGCGAGGATCAGGAGCAGGTGGACAAGGTCCTGGAATGCTGGGACCGGCTGCCGCGCCTGAAGACCGTCGTGGCGATCGAGACCAAGGGCCTGCGCGCCTACGACCGTTCGCGCGTGATCCCCTTCGACGAGGTCGAGGCGATGGGCGCCGCCGTCGATGCGCGCCAGCCGGGGCTGGTCGACCATATGGTGGATGCGCAGGCACCGTCGGACCCGGCGCTCCTGATCTACACGTCCGGATCCACCGGGAAGCCGAAGGGGGCCGTCATCTCCTACCGCAACATCGCCGGCATCCTGCCGGCGCTGGTGGAGCGGCTGGACATGGGACCGGGGGACAGCGTCCTGTCCTACCTGCCGCTTTGCCATGTGGCGGAGCAGTCTCTGACGACGTTCGCCCCCATCCAACTCGGCACCACCGTGAATTTCGGGGAGTCGCTTCGCACCGTGCAGTCGGACCTGCGCGAAGTGGCACCGACGCTGTTCCTGGGTGTGCCGCGCATCTGGGAAAAGATGCATTCGGCCATCCACATCAAGGCCATGGAGGCCGGACGTTTCCGGCGCGCCCTGTTCGCCGCCGCCATCCGCGCGTGCGAGCCCTTCTGCGAGACCGGGCCCCGAAGCCTGGGCCAGCGCCTGACCTATTGGTTCTGGTATCTGCTGGTGTTCCGGTCGCTGCTGAACTTCATCGGCCTCCGCCGGTCCCGGACCTGCATCTCCGGTGCCGCGCCGATCCCGCCCAAGGTGTTCCGCTTCTTCCGCATCCTGGGCGTGCCCCTGATCGAGCTGTACGGCCAGACCGAGACATCGGGCGGCATCCTGGGCCACCGGCCGGACGATGTGCGGATCGGGACGGTCGGCGTGCCGGTGCCGAATGCCGAACTGACCGTGGCCGCGGACGGCGAGCTTCTGGTCCGCGGCCCGATGGTGTTCGAGGGCTACTACAAGAACCCGGCGGCGACCCAGGCCACCATCGTGGACGGCTGGCTGCACACGGGCGACGTGGTGACCCTGGTCGATGGCCACTTCAAGATCGTGGACCGCAAGAAGGACGTCATCATCACCTCGGGCGGCAAGAACCTCAGCCCGTCGGAAATCGAGAACGCGATGAAGGCCAGCCCCTTCATCAAGGAGTGTGTGGTGGTCGGCGACGGCCGCAAGTACGTCGCCGCCCTGATCCAGATCGATTACGAGAACGTCGGCAAATGGGCGGAGCAGAAGGGCATCCCCTTCACCACCTTCCGCTCGCTGGCCGAACATCCGGCCGTCGTGGACCTGATCGCGTCCGAGGTGGAGACCGCCAACCAGGGCTTGGCCCAAGTCGAGCAGGTCAAGCGCTTCCACCTGCTGACCAAGGAGTTGGACCACGACGACGACGAGGTGACGGCGACCATGAAGATCCGCCGGTCCAACATCTACAAGAAGTACGAGGCCGAGATCGCCGCCCTCTACGCCGAGCGTGAGATGGTGGCTTGAGAGGGGAGGGCAGGGCCGGTTCGCCGTTCCCGGCGGACCGGCCCTGCTATTTCAATGCACCGTGGCGCCGGCCCCATCCTGCGGGGCCGCCGTGGGTGCCGCGGCGGCCTGGGGCAGGGCGAAGCCGATGGGCGGACGGACGGGGGCCTTGAAGCCCACCCGGCCGCTCGGCTCGACATCCGCGCCGTTCAACGTCAGCCGCCCGCCGGAGAGCGAGAACCGCCACGCCCCGTCGGCCGGCAGGTCGCCGTCCACGATGCGCTCGGCGATCGGGTCCTCGACCAGGGTCTGGATCACCCGGCGAAGCGGCCGGGCCCCGAAGGCGGGATCCCAGCCAAGGTCGGCGATCCGGCCCCGGGCCGCGGCATCGACCTCCAGCACGTGGTTCTGCTCGGCCAGCTTGGCCGACACGCGGGCGAGTTGGATGTCCACGATCCGGGCCATCTCCGCCCGGTCCAGCCGGCGGAACAGCAGCACATCGTCCAGCCGGTTGATGAACTCGGGCCGGAAGGTCGACCGCAGCGCCCGCATGACCTCGTCCCGGGCGGCTTCCACCACCTCCTCCTCGCGGAGTTCGGCGATGGCCTCGGCCCCCACGTTGGAGGTCATGATCAGGACGAGATGGCGGAAGTCCGCCGTGCGGCCGTGGCCGTCGGTCAAACGCCCGTCCTCCAGCACCTGGAGAAGCAGGTTGTGCACGTCCGGATGGGCCTTTTCCACCTCGTCCAGCAGCAGGACCTGGTAGGGCCGGCGCCGCACCCGTTCCACCAGCGTGCCGCCGTCGTCGTAGCCGACATAGCCCGGCGGGGCGCCGACCAGACGCGACGCGGTGTGCCGCTCCATGTATTCCGACATGTCGACGCGGGTGAACGCCTCGGCGTCGTCGAAAAGCTCGGCCGCCAGCGAGCGCGCCAGCTCGGTCTTGCCGACGCCCGTGGGGCCGAGGAACAGGAACGAGCCCACCGGGCGGTTTCCGTCCTTCAGACCCGCGCGGGCCCGCCGGACCGCCTTGGCCACCGTCTGCACCGCCTCGTCCTGTCCGACCACGCGGGCCGCCAGCGCCTTCGCCAGATCCTTCACCCGGTCACGGTCGCCCTCCAGCATCCGTTCGACCGGGATGCCGGTCCAGCGGGTGACCACGCCGGCCACGTCCTTCAGGGTCACCTCGCGCCGGGTGTCCGCGTCGGTGGCTTCGGCCTCGGCCAGCTTGCGCTCAAGCTCGGGGATGACGCCGTAGTGCAGCTCGCCGGCCTCCTGCCAGGCGCCGTTGCGCTGGGCGGTCGCGAGACGGGCGCGGGCGGCGTCCAGCTCGGACTTGAGCCGGCGGGTGTCGCCGCGCCGGGCCTTCTCGGCCGACCACTCGGCTTCCAGCACCGACACGCGGGCCTCCAGTTCGGCGATCTCCGCCTCGACCGCGGCCAAACGGGTGCGCGACGCCGCGTCCGTCTCGTTGCGCAGGGCCTCGCGCTCGATCCGCAGCTCCACCAGACGGCGGTCGGCCGCGTCCAGCGGTTCGGGGCGGCTGTCGAGGGCGATGCGCACGCGCGAGGCGGCCTCGTCGATCAGGTCGATGGCCTTGTCGGGCAGGCGCCGGTCCGCGATGTAGCGGGATGCCAGCTTCACCGCCCCCACCACCGCGGCATCGGCGATGCGGATGCCGTGGTGCGCCTCGTACCGCTCCTTCAGGCCGCGCAGGATGGAAACCGCCTCCTCGACGGTCGGTTCGTCCACGTTGATGGGCTGGAAACGGCGGGCAAGGGCGGCGTCCCGCTCGATGTGCCGGCGGTACTCGTCGGGGGTGGTGGCGCCGATGCAGCGCAGCTCGCCCCGCGCCAGCGACGGCTTCAGCAGGTTCGCCGCGTCCATGGATCCGTCGGTCCGGCCGGCGCCGACCAGCGTGTGCAGCTCGTCGATGAACAGCACGATGCCGCCGTTGGCGGCCTGCACCTCGGCCACGACCGCCTTCAGGCGCTCCTCGAACTCGCCGCGGAACTTGGCGCCGGCCAGAAGGGCGGCCATGTCCAGCGCGAACACGCGGGTCCGGGCCAGGGTCTCGGGCACGTCGCCGGCCGCGATGCGCCGGGCCAGCCCCTCGACCACGGCGGTCTTGCCCACGCCGGGCTCGCCGATCAGGACCGGGTTGTTCTTCGTGCGCCGGGCCAGGACCTCCACCGTCCGGCGGATTTCGTCCTCACGGCCGATCACCGGGTCCAGGCGGCCGGCCCGGGCCTCCTCGGTCAGGTCGCGGGCGTAGCGGCGCAGCGCGTCGGTGCCGGCATCGATGCCGTCCCCGGCGGGGTGCGCCTGTTGCAGCCGCTTGGCGGCCTCGGCGATGGCCTGCGGGTTGGCCCCGCTGCGGGCGAGCAGCAGGGCGGCCGCCGGGCTTTTGGCGGCGAGCGCGATCAGCAGCCGGTCGGTGGTGATCGGCCGGTCCTGCGCACCGCCGTTCCCGCCCTCCGGATCGGCCATGGCGGCCTGAACCACCTGTGCCAGTTCGGAGGAGACGTAGATCGGGTGCGGGCCCGTGCCGCCGACGGTCTGCACGCGGGACAGGTTCTCCGTCAGGGCGCTCTGCAACAGCTCGACGTCGCCGCCAGCATCGACCAGGATCCGGCGGGCGGCGCCATCGGCCTCGTCCACCAGGGCTTTCAGAAGGTGTTCGGGAAGAAGTTGCGGGTGGCGCGCGGCGGTTGCCGCCATCTGCGCCTGTTGGAACGCGCCACGTGCGCGGTCGGAAAAGCGGCCGAAGTCCATCCTTGGCACTCCGCTTCGTGTCCCGCCCCGGATGGGCGCGGGCGGCGCCGGACCCCCTTTCGGGCCGTCCATCGCCTTGGTTCATAGATGTTGACGGCCGGCCGCGGGACAAGAGGTGGGGACAAGAGGGGGAGTGCCGGGGCTACGACGTGTGAATGCGGGCCCTATTCCTGTGCCCGTTCCGGCGGGGCGTGGGCCTTCAGGCCGCGCCGCACCAAGCACTGCCACGTTTCCTCGGCATCGTCGGCGAAGTCGAACAGGCTGAGGTCCCGCTCCGCCGCCATGCCGGCGTCGATGATGGCCTTGAAGTTGATGATGCGGGTCCAGTAGTCGCGGTCGAACAGCACGATCGGCATTTCGGACGCCTTGCCGGTCTGGCGCAGGGTCAGGATCTCGAACAGCTCGTCCAGCGTCCCGAACCCGCCGGGGAAGACCACCAGCGCATTGGCCCGCATCGCCAGATGCATCTTGCGCATGGCGAAGTAGTGGAAGCGGAACGTCAGGTCCGGAGTGCTGTAGGGGTTGGGCGCCTGTTCGTGGGGCAGGGTGATGTTGAAGCCGACGCTGGGGGCACCCGCATCCGCGGCCCCGCGGTTGGCCGCCTCCATGATGCCGGGCCCGCCGCCGGTGGCGATGACGTTGTCCCGCTGTCCGTCCTGCGGATGCAGGGCGCCGCCCCGTTCCGAGGCGATCCGCCCGAATTGGCGGGCTTGGCCGTACCACCACGCGCCGCGGTGGGCGATGTCGACCCCGTTGCCGCCATCGTCCTGGCCGGGCCGCACCCGGGCGCTGCCGAAGACCACGATGGTCGAGCGCACGCCCCACGCCCGCAGCCGTTCCTCCGCCTTGGCGTACTCCAGCATGAACCGCACGCCGCGCATGCTGTCGCCGAGCAGGAATTCGGTGTCCAACGCGGCCAGTTGATAGGCGGATGAGTACATCTGGGTTTGGTCGTCGGCGGTCATGCGCTTACCCCGTTCGGACGTTCCCAACGAGAATGGACCAGGCCCCCGTGTGTTTCCAGGCCGGTGGAGTGGAACCGGACTCCGGCTGGACGGCAGGACGGCGGTTCGATAACCCTGGCCGTCCCCATCCTCGCGCGGGAGCGGCCGAATGGCACGGATCGTCGTCGGACAGAATTTGGAGTCCATGGGCGCGGTTGCCCGGATCCGGGTGGACAACCCGGCCCGGCGGAATGCGATGACCTACGACATGTGGCGCGATCTGGCGTCGGCCGTGGACCGGCTGGGGCGCGATCCCGCCGTGCGGGTGGTGGTGGTGGAAGGGGCGGGTGGCCACTTCGTGTCCGGCGCGGACATTTCCGAGTTCGAGGCCCGGCGCGACACCGCCGAGGCGGTCGCCGCCTACAATGCGGCGGTGGATGCCGCCACGGCCGCGCTGGCGTCCTGCGCCAAGCCCACGCTGGCGCGGATCACGGGCGTGTGCATCGGCGGCGGGCTCGGCATCGCCATGGCGTGCGACCTGCGTCTGGCGGCCGAGGATGCGCGCTTCGCCATCCCCGCCGCCCGGCTCGGCATCGCCTATCCGCTGGAGGATGTCCGTCGGCTGGTGGAACTGGTCGGTCCGGCCGCCGCCAAGGACATCCTGTGCACCGGGCGCACGCTGGGCGCCGCCGAGGCGTTGGCCCTCGGGCTGGTGAACCGTGTCGCCGCACCCGACGGCCTCGACCGCATGGTCGGGGAGACGGCCGGCGCGCTCGCCGCCAATGCGCCCCTGAGCATCGCGGCCAGCCGAGCCGCCGTCCGCGCCATGCTGCCGGGTGCCACCGCGGCCGACCGGGCGGCGGCCGAGTTGGCGGCCGAACGGTGCGCCGCAAGCGCCGATTATGCCGAGGGCCGGCGCGCCTTCATGGAAAAGCGCCCGCCGCGGTTTCAGGGCAGCTGACAATTGTTCCCGACCTGCGTGATCCGGGCCCGCCCGCGCGTCCTACTCGATCGGATCCAGGAACGGGGCCTCGGGGTCGCTGACATAGAAGATCACCACCCGCATCGGCTCGGTCGCACTGCGGTTGTAGCCTGTCATCCGCACGTTCGGCGGCTCCACCATGGACTGCCCGGCGCGCACGGTCACCGGCTCGCGCCCTTCCATCTCCAGCGTGAAGGCGCCTTCCAGGACATGGATCGTCACCGGATGACGGTGGGTGTGGAACGGGCTCTTGTCACCCGGCCCCAGCATCGCGGTGAGGACACGGATCTCCTGCCTGTCCCCCTTCGGCATGCCCTCGACGACCTCCCGAAGGACCAGGCCGGGCCTGGGGACCTCCTGTGCCGTTGCCGGGAGGGCGGCGAGCGATGCCGCGAGGGACGCCCACAGGATCATGCTGCGCTTCATGCCACCCTCCTTTTCGGGATTGGAGACCGGGTCCCCGTCGTCGCGCCACCCGGGATCGCGCATGGAAACACGCCGGTTCGTCCGCATCCCCGTATCTTTGGTGCGGACGGGCGCTTGGCGCCGCGGGCAGCGGATTTGGGGATCACCGGATTTTGGCATTCGGGGCGTCGATACGTGTTGGGGGCGGAACAACCGCCTTCCCACTCATCGATCCGTTCGGTCCGGACTGGAGGATACGCCGGTGTCTGCTCCCAAAATCCTGGTTTTCGCCGGCTCGCTACGGACCGGCTCGCTCAACCGCCGGCTGGCCGGACTGGCCGCCGCGCACTTGGAGGCCCAGGGCGCGGCGGTCACGCGTCTGGATCTGGCCGACCATCCGTTGCCCCTCTATGACGCCAATCTGGAGGGGGCCGAGGGCGTGCCCGCAGGGGGACAGGTGCTTCACGAGCTGTTCCGCACCCACCACGGCGTCTTCATCGCAAGCCCCGAGTACAACGCCAACATCCCGCCGCTGCTGGTGAACGTCCTCGCCTGGGTCTCCCGCGTGTCGGACCATGGCGGGATGGCGGCGGCGTTCGGCCGCCCGGTGTTCGCCCTCGGCAGCGCCTCGCCCGGCGCCTTCGGCGGCTATCGCGGCCTGATGGTCCTGCGCCAGATGCTGACGCTTCAGCTGATGGCGCGTGTGCTGCCGCCCATGGCATCGGTCGCGGCGGCGCACGAGGCCTTCGACGAGGCCGGAGGCCTGCGCAACCCCCGCTCCAACCAGATGCTGACGCGGGTGGTTGCCCAGCTTGTGGAGGCGGCCGGCCAGGGCGCCGCGCGGGGCGCCTGACGAGGCGTACCCTATCCCAGCAGGCTCTTCACCGCCGACGACGTCCGGATCGGCTGGCCGCGGGCATAGGCCTCGTGGTTGTCCTCGATTTCCGCCAGGCGATAGGCGTAGTTGACCATCAGCCCGCACGACTGCCGGAGGCCGTTGGGCGAGGTGTCGCCCAGCCAGTTGATGCGCTCCACCCGGGCGCCGTTGGACAGGTGGAAATGGGCGACCGGATCACGGGCCCGCCCGTCGGCCCGGCGGTTCTCGACCAGATAGCGGGCGCACAGGCGGACAAGCGGCGCCTTCAATGCGGCCACGGCGTTCGGGTTCAGGATCCAGTCGTCGCTTTCGATCAGTTTCTTGAACGCGCCCTTTCCACCTTTCCCGCCGGTTGCCGCCGCCAAGGCCTTGCGCTCGGCCGATGTCAGCAGTCCGGGTTTGCCCGTGGCGATTTCGGCATCCAGCCACGCCCGGAACCCGGGGATCGGAGACAGGGTGGCAAAGGTCTTCAGCCGCGGGAACTCGACCCGCAACAGGTCCACCACCCGTTTGATCAGGAACCCGCCGAAGCTGATGCCTGCCAAACCCTTCTGGGCGTTGGAGATGGAATAGAAGATGGCCGTGTCCGCCTGGTGCGGATCGCCGGCCGGTGCGGTTTCGTCCAGGAGTTCGGTGACGTTGTCGGCCAGACCGCTGACCAGCGCGACCTCGATGAAGATCAGCGGTTCGTCGGGCATGCGGGGATGGAAGAAGGCGAACAGCCGCCGGTCCCGGTCCAGCCGGTTCTTCAGGTCGTCCCAACTGCGGACCGTGTGCACGGCCTCGTAGCGGGCCAGCTTTTCCAGCAGCGACGCCGGGCTGTCCCAGGTGATGCGCTGGAGATCCAGGAACCCGACATCGAACCAGGCCGCCAGGATTCCCTTCAGGTCCTGTTCCACGGCGGCCAGGGCGGGATCCTCGCGCCCGAAGGACAAAAGGTCCGCCCGCATGTCCACCAGGAACTTGGTGCCCTGGGGCAGGGCGTTGAACTGGGTCAGGAGCCGGGTCCGCGGTGGCGTCAGCGCGGTGCGCAGCGCCGCCGCAGCCGACCGCCACGCGGCGTCGTCCTTGCCGCCGTCGCCGTCCTTCGGGATGTCCAGAAGGGTTTGCGCCGCGGTCTCAACAGTGGCGCGGGTGACGTCGAATTCGTGGGCCAGAAGCCCTTGGAAGGCCCGCCGGCCCGCCGTCGACAGGGATAGGTATTCGGTGCCCAGCTGAATGGCACGGGCACTGGCACTGGCCTCGCCGCCCCTGGCCGCCAAGCAGTCCCGCATCAACTGCCGCAACCGGGCCAGGTCGGATGCGTCCAGGTCGGTCTTCGGCGCGGACGGTCCCCAACCGACGGCGCGGGCCAGTTGGGATTCCCGCCACCGGCCCATGAGTGTCTGAAAGAACCCGGGGGCGGGGCGGACTTCGACCACCGCCCCACCGGCGTCCTGAACTTGGCTGGTCATGGCGTCTCCGCAGGCGGCCGGCGCCGCCATGTGGCGTCGGTCGATCCCGCATCATACAGGGGCAGGGCCGGGGCCGGGGGCGCGCGGACGGATGATGCGGCGGGATACCGCCTTGGCAGGGTCTCGCCCTGGCCAGTGGGCCTCAGGCGGTCGAAGGGGATCGGGCGGCCCGCCGCTTGTTGCGCAGCTTGAGCAGCAGGATCGATCCGCTCAGCGCAAGGCTGAGACTATTGAACACGATGATCGGCAGGCTTTCGATCAGTACGCCGTAGACGATCCACAAGCTGAATGCGGTCACCGTGACCAGGTACATGCGGCTGGAAATGGCGCCCGTGTCGTTCTCCCGCCATGCCTTCAGAAGCTGGGGCACGAAGCTGTAGGTTGAACAGAGCCCGGCCACGATCCCCAGCAGCGTCGCCGTGTTCATGCCCACTTCTCCTTCCCAAGCACCTGCTTTGCGGATGCGACCGCCAACGGGCGCCGGTCGGATGGAGTTCCGCACCCGGGGCCATCGGACACACCACCCGGTGCGGGTACGGAGGTTGGTTCGGCAACCACAACCCGAGCGTCGCAACACGCGGGATGGCGCCGGAGCCGCAGGCCGTGTTCGCAAGCAAGTGGGCCATGGACAGGGCCGCCTGCTTGCAAACCGGGGCCAATTCGTCCGAGTCAGCGTGACCACCACCGACATCCCGCTTTATGCATGTACGCATTTGGTGGACGACGGGAAATTTACGTGTCGGGCGTGTTACAGAGACAATTGGATCACGTTTTTGCTCGCCATGGGTGCATGCCTATCTAGACGGATGGGTTCATGTATACATTATCAATATCGGACGAACATTGCCGATGCCCGGGTGTCCCGGTAATTTCATTGCATGTCGTCTCTATCGAATTTTGCCCTCCCAATCAGCCCGAACCTGGTTCGCTTTGTCCAGGATCAGGTCGCGTCCGGCCGGTACGCAAATGCCGCCGATGTCGTGGAAGCCGCGTTGCATCGCATGCAGCACGACGGTGGTGTTCGTTCGACGTGCGTGGTGGGAACCGGCATGCCATCAACCTGGGCGGCTTCCATCGGGCACTCGGGGACGGGTAACGAGGCACTGGGCGGCGTGCTGGACGCGGCGGATGTGTGCGCCGGCATCATGGAGCCGCTGGACGATGACGTCCTCTACACCCTGCTGAACCGCAAAGCGGTCGAGGCCCATGGGTTGACGGAGGTTGGCGAGGCCGGGGTGCGTGCCTCGGAGGTCGGCCTCGCGCACGAGGAAGTCGCGAACTGGGTGGGTTTCCTGCGGGACTGCGTTGCCCGCGGGAAATCGGTTTCGGCGGAATACCCCTACAAGTTGAATGGCCGGTTGAAGGGCTGGTTCGTCGGCATCTACACGCCGCTGCCGCCGGGACCGACGGGTCGCCCGCGGGTGTCGTTCATCAGTGTCGACATCAGCGAGCGCAAGGAGGCGGAGGAGCTTCAGATGCTCCTCGTCAACGAGCTGAACCACAGGGTCAAGAACACGCTCGCCACCGTGCAGTCCATCGTGTCGCAGACGCTGCGAACCAACGAGGTGCCGGAGACGGTCGGCGACACGCTGGATGCGCGGCTCCTGGCCTTGTCCGCCGCGCACGACGTCCTGACCGCCCAGGACTGGCGCACCGCGGACGTCTCGGAAATCGTGTGGTCCGCCGTCGCGCCCTACCGGATCGACGGGGTCGACCGGTTCACG
>DASQNC010000043.1 GCA_035645145.1 Azospirillaceae bacterium
GCCCCTCGGGGGGAGCGGGCGGTGTCGGCGGTGCCGCACGGTCGGCGGTGCCGCACGGTCGGCGGTGCCGCACGGTCGGCGGTGCCGCACGGTCGGCGGTGCCGCACGGGCACTGGCAGGTGGCGACGGTGGTGGGGGCGGTTCGGCTGGGCGAGGCGGGGGCGGCGGGCCCCGGCCCGGCGGGGCCGGTGGCGGCGGCGATGGTGTTGGACGGGGCCGCCAACGGGGAGACGTTCACCGGGTTCGTGGAGCAGTCGCTCGCCCCGACGCTGAGGGAGGGGGACGTCGTGGTGATGGATAACCTCTCGGCCCACAAGGCGGTGGCCGTGCGGGAGGCGATCGAGGCTGTGGGGGCGAATCTGATGCTGCTGCCCCCGTACAGCCCGGACTTCAACCCGATCGAGGGGATGTGGTCCAAGGTCAAGGCGTCCCTGCGGGCGGCGGCGGCCCGAACCAGGGAGGCGCTACAGGATGCCATTGCCGACGCCCTCCGCGCCGTCACTGCCGCCGACGTACTCGGGTGGTTCACTAACTGCGGCTACGCACCCGTGACTGCCGCTTAGCCCGCTACACTGCCTCGGGAACCGCTCTAGTGTCCTGTCATCCTTGCCATGTCGGGTGCCGGCGGTGATCCTACCGTGTGGCTCACACGGCGAGGAGGCCGGCATGGCGAAGCGGTACCGCGTGACGCTCACGGCGGCGGAACGCGCCGAGTTGGAGGCGATGATCTCCAGAGGCAAGGCGGACGCCCGCAAGCTCGCCCACGCCCGCATCCTGTTGCAGGCCGACGAGGCGGAGGGCGGCCCGCGGCGAACCGACGGGCAGATCGCCTCGGCACTGGACACCAGCACGCGCACGGTCGAACGCGTGCGGGAGCGGTTCGTGGAGCAGGGGCTGGACGCGGCGCTGCTGCCCCGGCCGAGCAAGCGCGTCTACGCCCGCAAGCTGGACGGGAGGCAGGAGGCGAGGCTGATCGCGTTAGCCTGCTCGAAGCCGCCGGCGGGCAAGGCGCGGTGGACGCTGCGGCTGCTGGCCGACGAGATGGCCGAACTGGAGGTGGTCGAGTCGCTGTCGCACGAGACGGTGCGGCAGGCGCTGGAAAAAACGAGCTGAAGCCGCACCTGAGGCAGATGTGGTGCATCCCGCCAAAGCAGTCGGGCGAGTTCGTGTACCACATGGAGGACGTGCTGGACGTCTACCACCGCCCGTACGACCCGAGGCGCCCCGTCGTGTGCTTCGACGAGACGTTCAAGCAGTTGATCGGCGAGGTGCGCGAGCCGCTGCCCCCGCAACCGGGCCGGGTGGAGCGATACGACAGCGTCTACGTCCGCAACGGCGTGGCGAGCCTGTTCATGTGCTTCGAGCCGCTGGCCGGGTGGAGGCACGTGGAACTGAGCGACACGCGGACCGCCAAGGACTGGGCGCGGGTGGTGAAGGGGCTGGTGGACTCGCCGCGCTACCGGGAGGCTGAGAAGCTCGTGCTGGTGATGGACCAGCTCAACACCCACGGCCCGTGGAGCCTGTACGAGGCGTTCGGACCGGACGAGGCCAGGCGGCTCGCGGGCAGGCTGGAGATCCACTACACCCCCAAGCACGGCTCGTGGCTGAACATGGCCGAGATCGAGCTCAGTGCCTTCGGACGCGACCTGCCCGACCGCGTAGGCGACGCCCGTGCCATGGCGTCACACGTGGCGGCGTGGGAGAAGCGGCGCAACGGCGCGAAGGTGAAGGCGGACTGGCAGTTCACCACCGCCGACGCGCGGGTCAAGCTCCGGAAGCTTTACCCGACAGTGGACGGATGACGGAGTACTAGTGCCCTGTTGACGAAGTTCTGCAACGATTCCACTCGCGGAAGCGGTTGCGGGTGAACGACCAGTCCAGCGGAGAGGCGTAGTGCTGGTTGTGGTGGTCGATGCTGGCCTGGACGTGGCCGGGGAACTCCCCCGGGCCGTCCCACGCCCGGTCCCGCAGGTACCGGCGGCTGAACCGGGACAGGGCGCACTCGCCCTGGTTCAGCCACGACGCCCCGGTGGGCGTGAAGTGGAACCGCACCCGCCCGCCGCGGGCGGCGAGCCAGGCGCGGGTGTGGGCCGAGTCGTGCGTCGGGCCGTTGTCCATGACGTAGTGCACGCGGGGCGCGTCCTTCGGCCCGGGCAGCAGGGCCAGGTGCCGGTCCAGGGCGGCGGTGAGCCGCGGGCCGCGGTTGAGGTCCATCGCCTCCCCGAACAGCCGGCCCGTCACCACGTCGTGGACCAGCAGCAGGTTCCCGGTCCCGTGGCGGATGTACTCGTGCTCCCGCCGTAGCGGGCACCCCGGCCGCATCGGCAGGTCCGGCAGGTCGCGGCCCAGGAGTTGGACCTGCGTCTTCTCGTCCAGGCAAAACACCCACTCGCCCCGCGCCCGCAGGCTCGCGGCCATCTCGTAGTACCACAGCACGTGGACGGCCTTCTCGACGAACAGCGGGTCGTGGCTCCGCTTCCAGTACAGGACGCGGTGCGGGCGCAGGTCGGCCCCCGCCAGCAGCAGGTAGATCGTGGTGTAGTGGACTTCGGTGAAGACTTCGTCCTCGACAAGCCGCGCGGCCAGCGACCGGCAACTCCACCGCACCAGCGGCAGCCCCAGTTCAGCCGGCTTGCGGCAGGCCAAGGCGACGGCCTGCGCCCGCTGGAGGGGGGGAAATCTCCGGCGGCCGGCCGGAGCGGGGGCGGTCTCGCAGCCCGCCCAAGGCGTCGGCCCGGTACCGCCGCTCGACCCGCCAGACGGTCGTGCGGTCGCACCCGACCCGTTCGGCCACCTGCTGCGGGCACAGCCCCCCGGCCCGCAGGAGCAGGACGCGGCTGCGGACCGCGACGCGGTGCTCGGTCGTGCCCGTCCGCACGTTCGTCCGCAGCACCTCGACGTGTTCCGCCTCCAGAACCAGCGCCTGCGGCTTGGGTCCGCGCATACCTGGCCTCCTTGCCGTTACGTGAGCGGACCAGCATAGCCGGGGCCGACCGGACTGGAAGGAAACTGTTGCACGATTAATTCAACGGGGCACTAGGGTGATCCGCCTCCTGTCCCCTCTCCCCCGAGCACAGGGGAGAGGGGGTGGCGCTGAGGCTGGCGCGGGAGTGACAAGAAGCGCGGGGACAAAAGCGCGGCCGTGCCGGCGGCGGCGAAACGGGTGGGAACGGGTGGGGCTGGCTCCTTGCTGCTGACCGCTAGCGCCCGTTGCCGCCGAGAGACCAGATTATGTCTTTGAGGTCGCCGATCCGG